>RGER01000030.1 GCA_009917815.1 Actinomycetota bacterium | reverse complement strand
CGTCTTCATCCGGGCGGAGTAGAGTCTCTCGTATTAGGAATATTCGTCCAACTATCTTTGAGGTGTCTTGTGATTGTCGGCGTCCCACGCGAAATTAAGAACCATGAATACCGTGTAGCTATCACTCCTGCTGGAGTGCACGAGTTGAAGCGACTCGGACACACTGTTGTCATCGAGAAGGAAGCCGGACTGGGCTCCTCAATCACTGATGCTGAGTATGTTCAAGCGGGAGCTCAAATTCTCAGTTCTCCGGACGAAGTGTGGGCGCAAGCCGATCTGGTGCTCAAAGTGAAGGAACCAATCGCCGAGGAGTATCACCGCATGCGTGCGGGTCAAACGCTCTTCACGTACCTCCATTTAGCTGCCTCACGACCTTGCACCGATGCGTTGATCACATCGGGCATCACCGCTATTGCTTACGAGACAGTTGAAGTAAACGGCGGATTGCCGCTGCTTGCTCCGATGAGCGAAGTTGCAGGTCGGATGGCGCCACAGGTTGGTGCGGCAGCGCTTCAACGCGCTGCGGGTGGTCGAGGTGTTTTGATGGGTGGCGTCTCTGGTGTGGGTGCTGCCAAGGTCGTAGTCCTTGGAGCCGGTGTCTCTGGTTTAAATGCCGCGGCCATTGCATTGGGCATGCAGGCGGAGGTCATCTTGATGGATAACAACATCGGTCGACTTCGCGAAGTTGACCGCATCTATCAAGGACACATGCAGACCATTGCCTCCAATACCTACGAAATTGAGCGCCAGGTGCTCGATGCTGACCTAGTCATTGGTGCCGTATTGGTACCTGGAGCCAAAGCGCCCCGTCTCATCACCAATGAGCTGGTCTCGCGGATGAAGGCCGGAAGTGTCCTTGTCGACATTTCTATCGATCAAGGCGGGTGTTTCGAGGATTCAAAACCCACGACGCATGCCGACCCCACCTACAAGGTGCACAATTCCATCTTCTACTGCGTGGCGAATATGCCGGGAGCAGTTCCTCATACGAGTACGTACGCCCTGACAAATGTGACTCTTCCGTATGTGGTCGCACTCGCAGAGCACGGTTGGAAGGGCGCATGCCAAGCAGATGCAGCGCTGGCAAAGGGTCTTAACATTCATGCGGGAGCGGTTGTCTCAGAGCCAGTGGCTGCCGCCCATGGATTGCCTATCTCGCACATCGCAGATTTGCTCAAGTAATACCGAACTCTACTTACCGCGTTCCTTCGATTAGTGAAGGGGCGCGGTAAGTTTCATTCTGTGCTGGATACGTCGATAGAAGATTTTCTTAATCATCTAGCGGTAGAACGATCACTCTCCACTCACACCGTCGCCGCCTACCGACGGGATCTATCTAAGTTTGCGCTTTATCTCAAAGAGAATCACCTCACCCTCGAGACGGCCCGAGAGGCTGATATTGCAGGGTTTCTTGCCTCCTTAGGACACTTGGCGCCTTCGTCATCGGGGCGGACTTTGGTCGCAGTGCGGCGCCTCTACCACTTTAGAAATGCGGCTGAGAGTCCCGCCGCGGCAATCCGTCCACCCAAATTGGGAATGCGCCTCCCCAAGGCGCTTACGATCCACGAGATGGCGAAGTTAATTGAGGCTGCCGGCGGGGAATCTCCGGGAGATTTAAGAAAACTGGCGCTGATCGAGCTTTTGTACGGGACCGGAGCTCGCATCAGTGAAGCGATCGGGGTCGACTTGGACGATATCGATGAGGAAGAGGGGGTCATCAAATATCGCGGAAAAGGAGGCAAGGAACGCCTCGTGCCTCTGGGAGGCCCCGCCCTGGCGGCGATAGATGCTTACAAGGTTCGTGCGCGCGCGCCATTGGCAGGTAAGACCCGGGCTCTCTTCCTCAATGCTCGCGGGGGGCGACTCTCACGGCAGGGGGCGTGGTTACTGATCGGAGAGGTAGCCGACGCGGCAGGACTGGGAGAGAAGATTACCCCGCACGCCCTGCGCCACTCCTTCGCCACCCACTTGTTGGAAGGTGGTGCCGATATCCGTTCGGTACAAGAGTTACTCGGCCACGCTTCGGTAGCCACCACTCAGATCTACACCCTCGTCACCATCGATCGCCTCCGCGATGCCTACCTGGAGGCTCATCCACGAGCTCGCTCAAAGAGATAACTCGCCGCTTGATCTTGCTTATCCCTTAACCTCGTTCTAGGGTGGCGATAAATCGGAAAAGCATCAGAGCAATTGAAGGGTTTATCCTCAAATGGCTAAGTCGACAAATGTGTATAAGAACGTTCCCACGACCTCTTCGATCTTTGGCAAGAAACCGGGAGCAGTGACGGAACCACAGCCCTTGGAATCCCATGGTCCAGCGCGGGTTATTGCGATTGTGAACCAAAAGGGCGGGGTGGGTAAGACCACTTCAACGATCAACCTGGGCGCCAGTCTGGCTGAAGTGGGACGCCGGGTTCTCGTGGTGGATCTAGACCCCCAGGGAGCACTTTCAGTGGGTTTGGGGGTGCCACTCCATGAGCTCGAAACCACCATCTTCGACCTGATGCTCAATCCTGAGGCGCCCTACAGTGAGGCCCTCATTAAGACCTCAGTGCCCGGGTTGGACTTGATTCCGAGCAACCAGGACCTGAGCGGGGCTGATCTCAAGCTGGCCGACGTGATTGGACGTGAACAGATCCTTAAAGAGGTCCTGGCTCAAGCCGTGGGGGATTACGACTTCATCCTCATTGATTGCCAGCCGACCCTCGGCTTGTTGACCGTCAACGCTCTGACGGCGGCAAATTCCGTCATCGTTCCTCTGCAATGTGAGCATTTTGCCCTCCGGGGAGTGGCACATCTCCATCAGATTATAGAAAAAGCCCAACAAAGACTTAACCCTCAACTTAAGATTGAGGGTATTTTGGCAACTATGTACGATTCACGTACCCTCCATAGCAAGGAAGTCCTCAACCGCATCTGCGAAGCCTTCCCAAATGGGGTATTTGAAACCGTTATCGCACGAACTGTCCGTTTCCCCGACACCACCGTGGCGGGGGAGCCCATCACCACTTTCGCCCCCAGTTCGGATGGGGCCTACGCCTACCGTCGTCTCGCCCGAGAGTTGATCGAGAAAGGAGCGCTCGTATGAGTCGCCGCGCCACCCTCCCAGGAGCCGAAGAGCTCTTTCGGACCACCACCTCTCCGGTGACCGCCACTACCCCCACGCTCACAGCGCTCCCCTCTCAAGGGGAAAATACGCAGGTAGCGAGCGAGGAGAGCGCCAGCAAAGGGGTGCGGAGTACCAGTCGCCGCCGGATCGCCTCTGCCGAGCGTGGTCCCTCGGGTCGCGAGCGCCACGAGGAGAAGATCACCGTTTATCTCTCCCCAGATGAACTCTTCGACCTCGAGCAAGCGCGTCTTCTCCTCCGAGGTGAGCATGGTTTGGCCGTGGACCGCGGGCGAATCGTCCGTGAGGCGCTCTCGCTGATCGTTGCTGACCTGGAAGCCAAGGGAGAGTCCTCGATCCTCGTACGTCGTTTGCGCGGCCGATAAGGCCCCACCCTCCTGGGAGGCACTGCTCCTCAAGGCACCGCTCCGGGAGGCATCCGAGAAGGTCGGTAAGCGGTACCTTTGAGCGGTGATTGAGACGAGTGAGACCGGCAAGGTTCCTGGCTTTGCTGTCCAATTGGATAATTTTGAAGGTCCCTTTGATCTCCTCTTGCAACTCATCGCAAAACATCGCCTCGATGTCACTGAGGTAGCTCTGAGCCAAGTTACCGACGAATTCATCTCACACATTCGAGGCATGGGCGATGGCTGGGATTTGGGACACGCAACAGAATTCCTCGTTGTTGCGGCGACCCTGCTCGATCTTAAAGCTGCACGACTTCTTCCTTCTGGCGAAGTTGAAGATGAAGGCGACTTGGCACTCTTGGAAGCGCGTGACATTCTCTTCGCACGTTTGCTGCAATATCGTGCGTACAAAGAAGTTGCCGCAATCTTTGCGCAACGATACGCAGACGAGGCGCATAGATTCCCACGCGTTGTTGCCATGGAATCTGCATATGCATCGCTGTTGCCGGAAGTACTTATCGGTATTGGACCTGACCGTTTCGCCGCTCTTGCACATCGAGTCCTTTCACCAAAAGTTGAACATTTCGTTTCGACAACGCATTTGCACGATCCAGCAGTGAGCGTTCGCGAACAGGCCACAATAATTCTCGAGAAAATAAGGAGTTTACGCTCCGCTTCGTTCAGATCGCTCATCAGCGATGCCCCCAACATGAACACTATTGTGGCGCGTTTCTTGGCCCTTTTGGAACTGTATCGAGAGGGTGTTTTGCATTTTGATCAAGTTACGCCGCTGGGTGAATTGCATGTCAAATGGGTGGGCGCAGAGGATGTAGAAATCAATCTTACGGATGAATTCGATATCGAAGTAGAAGAGGACAATGATGAGTGACCTAAACGTTGAGAGCGCCTTAGAAGCGATCCTTATGATCGTAGATGAACCGGTTTCACCTGTTCTGTTGGCGCAGGTTCTTGAAACTCCTACGGAGCAAATCGTGGCAGCACTCGAAAAACTTTCTGCTGAGTACAACGACCAAGGTAGAGGCTTTGAATTGCGTGAGGTGGCGGGTGGATGGCGGTTCTATACGCGCGCCGAGTGGGCACCTTTCGTGGAAAAATTTGTTCTTGATGGGCAGCAAGCTCGTCTCACGCAAGCTGCCTTAGAGACCCTTTCGGTCGTGGCGTACCGCCAGCCAGTAAGTCGTGCGCGAGTCTCAGCGGTGCGTGGAGTCAATGTGGACGCAGTGATGAAAACCCTGGTCAGCCGCGGTCTCGTGGAAGAGGCTGGCACGGAGCATGAGAGTGGCGCGATCCTCTACCGCACTACGTCATACTTCTTAGAGCGTCTAGGGCTCAGATCGATTGAAGAGCTCCCCGCTTTAGCACCGTTTCTACCCGATGTTGATGTCATTGATGATCTCTTTGACTCATTCTCAAGTTGAGATAGAGAGATCATGGAGATTCGTTTACAGAAAGTTCTCGCTTCTGCGGGCGTCGCCTCGAGGCGTGCCAGCGAGGAGCTCATTGCCGCGGGCCGAGTTCGGGTAAACGGTCGTACCGTGAAAGAATTGGGCACTCGAGTCGATCCGGATACCGCTCTGATCGAGGTTGACGGAGAAGCTATCTCCACATTTGTCCCGAAAGTCCATTTGGCCATGCATAAGCCCGAGGGCGTTCTCTCGGCGATGTCGGATGGTGAGGGGCGTCCACACCTGGGCGATTACCTCGCAACACGCTCAGATCGCCTCTTTCACGTGGGGCGCCTTGATGTCGAGACTGAAGGGCTGATTTTGCTCACAAACGATGGAGAGTTGGCCAATCGCCTGGCGCACCCTCGCTATGGCATTCGGAAGAAGTACTTGGTCTGGGTAGAGGGCGCTCTCCCCAGAGATGCCAAAGCGCGCCTCGTCGCAGGCATCGAGCTCGAGGATGGTCTTGCACGCGTGGATGCCTTCGAGGTGGTGGAGAAGGACCGTACCCGTTCTCTCGTGGAACTTGAGATCCATGAGGGGCGAAACCGGATCGTACGGCGCATCTTTGATGCTCTGGGGACACCGGTAGAGCGGCTCGTCCGGACTCAAGTGGGACCTGTTCAACTGGGCGAATTGCGCTCCGGAAGGACCCGAGTTCTGACCACAGTAGAGGTTCGTAAATTGATGGAGCTAGTAGATCTTTAAAGGCAGATTGCTCAATAGCTAGGTAAGGAAAGTGCTATAGCAATCAATCGGTATATCATTTTATCAACTTTATATTCTTTGGGCAATCGACTTATTAGCCATTTATCGATATTTCCACGCATGAAATGCCCCATTAGAAGGAGTTAAGTCGATATTTGTTCGATGTTCTTCTTGCCCTCTAATACCGGTTTATCGACAAATAATTAAACCTCTATAAAGGCATGTAAATACCAATGACGAGCGGGGTGATCAGATACCCTTGCCGTATGTATGCGATCAGGGGCGCCACTCAAGTAAGCGAGGACTCCAAAGCGGCTATCCATGAGGGCGTGATTGAGCTCCTCACCGAGGTCATGAGGGCCAACCAGATCGAGGCATCAGATGTCATTTCGGTGCTTTTTACCGCAACCCCGGATCTCGTCTCGGACTTCCCAGCAGCCGCTGCTCGGACGATTGGTTTCGGATCGGTGCCATTGATCTGCGCTGCCGAGATCTCGGTGCCAGGGGCCCTGCCTCGAGCTATCCGGGCGATGCTCCACGTCCACGGACGTTCCTCCGATGTGCATCACATCTACCTCCATGGCGCGGCCGCTCTACGACAAGATCTGGCGCAATGAAGGTAATCATCGAGGGCGCTGGATATATGGGCACCTCCCTGGGCATGGCTCTCACCCGCGCCGGGGGAGAGGTGAGATTCATCGATCTCAATTCTGGGCATGCTGAACTTGCCTCTGCACGTGTGGGGAAGACATTTGAAGGTCCAGGCGATCTCTTTGTGGCCGCAGTACCGACTCCAGCGGTCGCAGAGGTCATAAAGAGTGCATTCCGACAAAATCTCGCTACGAGTTTTACAGATTTAGGGTCAACAAAGACCAATGTTCAACGTGAGGTCGAGACTTTTGGCCTCTCCGAGCACTTCTGCGGGGGCCATCCGATGGCCGGGAGCGAGCGGAGTGGGCCCGCGGGTGCCCGCTCAGATCTCTTTGAGGGTCGCCCGTGGGTGATCACGCCCTCGGAGAAGACGAACCCAGCGACCCTGGTCCTCGTGCGAGAGCTGGCGCTCTCAGTGGGAGCGCTTCCCGTTCTCCTGACACCCGAAAGCCACGATCGTGCGGTGGCAGAGGTCAGTCATGGCCCGCAGGTATTGGCTTCGCTCTTGGCGAGCGCCTTACAGCAGGTTGACGAAGCCCATCTAACGATCGCTGGGCAGGGGCTGCGCGATACAACCCGCATCGCAGGCTCCCATCGCGATGTGTGGGCGCCCATATTGAGTACGAATGGTGCTGAGATAGCCGCCTTCTTAGAGCCGATCTCCGAAGAGTTGGAACGTGTCATCGGCTCTCTGAAAGCCGGGGATACGCACGCGCTTGGCTCCCTGATCGAGCGTGGAAATCTGGGACGAGACCGGATCCCGGGCAAGCATGGCTCGAGCACTCGAGAGTATGACCAAATCTCCGTCGTTCTTCCTGACAAGCCTGGGCAGTTGGCTCTCCTTTTTGACATTTTCGGTGAACTTCAGGTCAACGTGGAAGATATTTCGATGGAGCATTCGCCGGGACTTCCATCTGGTTTGCTTCAACTCTCACTCCCTGTGGGTAAGGGAGAGGAGACAGTAGAAGCGTTAATTGAGCGCGATTGGCGGGCCTTCACCCTTTCAGGTTGATAGGTCGGTAGATGGTCATATTTATTTATCGACTTATGGTGAAGCAATATCAAGATAGAGTGGCGTAATGCTTCGTATCCTCGCTATTGATGGTCCCAGCGGATCGGGCAAATCTTCCCTCGCTCGCGCCCTCGCTACGCGCTTTGATATGCGCTATTTGGATACCGGCGCTCTCTATCGCACCGTCACATTAGCCGCCATCCGGCTCGACCTCCTCCATGGTAGCGACGATCAGATTGTGGCCGCCCTACCTGGAATCGCGGTCACTTTCGAAGCTAACCCCGCGCAACCAAGAGCCCTTCTGAATGGGCAGGACGTATCGGAAGCCATTCGTACGCCCGAGGTGACAGCTGCCGTCAGTCGCATAGCCGCCATACCAGGTGTGCGAAAGCACTTGCTCCGCGTCCAACGCGATTTCCTACTCGCCGGTTCCCTTGCCATAGAGGGGCGCGACATCGGGACGATAGTCGCCCCGAATGCGGATTTGAAAATATTTCTCACGGCCGATCTTCAGGCACGCGCCGAACGTCGAGCGGCACAGGGTGAAGCGGGCGACGGTGATGTCGCTACTCAACTATCCGAGCGAGATCAATTCGATACCACTCGTGCAACATCACCACTTGCCAAGAGTGAAGATGCAATTGAGATTGATGCGACATTCATTTCACTGTCAGAAGTGATCGAGGTTGCAACAGACTTAATGGTGGGCGCAGGGTTTAGCGATGAAGAGGACGATGATTTCCTCATCCCTGAGGAGCTGGTCACTGAAGAGGAGCAAATCTTTCTTCCAGTTGTGGCCATTTTGGGGCGTCCTAATGTGGGGAAATCAACTTTGGTGAACCGCATTCTTGGGCGTCGCGAGGCCGTAGTTGAGGATCAACCAGGCGTTACGCGCGATCGAGTGATGCATGATGCAGAGTGGAATGGTCGTCGCTTCAGGATCATTGATACCGGGGGTTGGGAACCTAAGGGCGAAGGAATCGCCATCAAGGTGACGCGACAGTCAGAGGCAGCACTCGCTCATTGCGATGTCGCGATCTTTGTTGTTGACTCGCATGTCGGTGCGCTCGACGAAGACGAAGCGATTGTTCGGCTACTCCGAAAAAGCGGAAAACCCGTCATTCTCGCGGCTAATAAAGTTGACGGAATGCGTGACGAAGCAGATGCGCACGCGCTTTGGAATTTAGGTCTGGGTGAACCCTTCTTCGTCTCGGCTTTGCACGGTCGAGGATCCGGTGATCTTCTCGATGAAGTTGTGAAGGTCCTCCCCAAGGATGGCACCTCGCCGGAGGTGACAAATGTGCGCCGCGTTGCCCTCGTCGGTCGTCAGAACGTAGGTAAGTCGAGCCTGCTCAATCGGCTCGCAGGAAGCGAACGAGTGGTCGTAGATGAGATTGCTGGTACAACGCGAGATCCGGTTGATGAGATCATCGAACTCGCAGGCAAGTCTTGGCGATTCATCGACACTGCGGGAATCAGGCGCCGACCGAATCAAGCAGATGGTGCAGATTTCTATGCAGCGTTGCGTACGCAAGTGGCAATCGAAAGAGCCGAATTAGCAATCGCCATGATTGACGCTTCTGAGCCACTCACCGAGCAGGACCTCCGCATCTTTTCATTGATTGAGGAGAGCGGGCGCGCATTAGTGCTTGCCTTTAACAAGTGGGATCTCGTCGATGATGATCGTCGTCGCGAACTTGAGCGCCAGATTGATCGTGAACTCGTACAGTTTGGCTGGGCCGAGCGAGTAAATATTTCTGCAAAAACCGGTTGGCACAAAGATCGACTCGCCCCTGCGATCCAAAGGGCCTTATCCAGTTGGGATGCACGCATTCCGACGGGTCGACTCAATTCTTTCTTGGGACAACTCATTTCGGCCACACCGCCACCAGTGCGGGGAGGAAAGCAGCCTCGCGTTCTCTTCGCCACTCAAGTCGCTGCTAGACCGCCCAGATTCGTGATCTTTGCCTCCGGATTTCTCGAAGCTGGTTACCGACGATTCATTGAGAGACGCCTCCGCGAAGAATTTGGTTTCACTGGCTCTCCAATTGAGATCTCGGTGAAAGTGCGTGAACGTACCCGCTAGGCTTGCCACTCACGGGACGTGGCGCAGCTTGGTAGCGCACCAGACTGGGGGTCTGGGGGTCGCAGGTTCAAATCCTGTCGTCCCGACGTGATGACGGTTCCGAATGCCCTCTCAGCTCTGCGGGTATTAGGCGTGCCGCTTTTTCTCTACCTCATTCTTGATGGAACGCATGATGGGTGGGCAATTTTTCTGCTCTTCGTTGCAGGTCTTACGGATTTTCTCGATGGCTATATCGCGCGAAGATTTAACCAGTATTCGCGGCTAGGGGAGTTGCTAGATCCTTTGGCGGATCGCCTCTACATTCTTGCAACTCTTATTGGACTCACGCACCGAGAAATTATTCCGCCATTCCTCATCGTGGTCTTAGTAGCCCGCGACTTCATTTTGGCATTGCAAATCGCTTGGCTGCGACGAAGAGGGTTTCCGCCGATCCCGGTAATTTTTCTCGGTAAGGCCGCAACGATGAATCTGCTGTATGCATTTCCACTCCTGTTGTGGGCATCTGGCGTTCACGTATCGTGGCTTACGGGTGGCGCATGGGCATTCGCTATCTGGGGAAGTTCGCTATACGTACTCACCGGCTTCATATATTTGGCTCATGGGTTCAAGGTAGGCACATCGAATGCCTCTTGACGATGTGCATTCAATTTTGGAAGAGATCACTGCCAATGCGATGGAACCTGACTATAAGAATCACAGACCCCGTCGTATCGCCATCTCCGTAAGACACCGAGTTATCGCAGCGACCGGTCTGGTAGTAGTTGGTTTCTTGGTTTCGAGCACCATCCAATTGGGAGTCAAGAATCATGCGAGGCAATCCGACGTTGTTCAGGCGACAAAGACTTCGTTACTAGATCAGATCCAGCGGGCGGACACGCGACGGGGGAGGCTCATAGATGAAGTGAGCACCTTGAGTGCAGGAATTGACCGACTACAACGTCGAAATCTTCGCCTTACATCACGCGGCGTTTCTTTGGCTAAAAATATTGATCGGGCTCTCACCTACTCTGGTGATCGCGCAGTTTCCGGCCCTGGAGTGGTGATCCGGCTGGATGCGAAATCTGCGAAGAACCCGGTACTTGATGTTGATCTCCAAGCGATCACGAATGGGCTTTGGGGTGCAGGCGCAGAAGCGATCGCAATTTCCGGGGTACGACTGAATGCCCTCTCAGCGATTCGTCATGCCGGCGATGCGGTGTTGGTCGATTATCGCCCGGCAACGTCGCCTTACGAGATCTCCGTGGTGGGGGATGCTCTTCGCATGAGGGCAGAGTTGAAGGATGGTCAGCTCGCCCGGCTTCTCGTGCAACTGAAGAAGGATTACGGAATTAGTGCGTCCGTCACCCCAAAACGTTCTGTGTCCATAGCCGGTCACTCAACTACCTCGCTGCGTTATGCCAGTAGAGTTCCAGCATGATCCCAGTTATTGGACTTGTTGTAGGCGTAGTCGTTGGGCTTTTCACCCACCCTTCTGTCCCACTTTGGCTCCAACCCTATTTGCCGATAGCGATCGTGGCCGCCCTTGATGCGGTCTTTGGCGGCATCAGGGCGCTCTTGGAGCGCTCCTTTGATGACAAGGTTTTCGTCATTTCCTTTGGTACGAACGTCGTTATCGCCGGTCTTATTGTTTATTTGGGTGATCAGCTCGGCGTCGGATCACAACTCTCGACTGGTGTTGTTGTCGTGCTTGGAATTCGAATCTTTACGAACGCTGCTGCTATCAGACGCTTTATATTTCGCGCATGATGATGAAGCGCCCCACGTCAACTCAAGTCGTCATCGGATTGGTTCTTGCGGGTTTGGGGTTCGCGCTGGCGACGCAAATACGTTCCAACTCCAGCGCGGGGCTGCAGACCCTTCCTCAGGCAGACCTAGTTCGCATCTTGGACGATCTCACTTCGAAAAACTCGCGGCTTGAGGCGGAGCGATCCTCACTCATTGCTTTGAATTCGCAGATTGTAAACGGCGGGGCGTCATCGCAGACTGCACTTTCCGCAGCGCAATCACGGGCAGATGCCTTGGAAATTCTTACGGGACAGGTCGCCGCCCATGGACCTGGCGTTGTACTCGATATCTACGCACCCAAAGAGCCACTCCCGGCAGAGCAATTAGTTGCGGCTATCAATGAATTGCGCGATGCCGGAGCAGAAGTTATAGAAATCTCGGGCATAGGCGATGATGGAAATATCGCCGGTGTGCGAGTTGTTGCCAGTACTTATGTAGTCCGTGAACGTACTCCTGCAGTATTCCGTGTCGATGGCGTAGTGCTGACACCACCATTTGCCCTCCGGGCCATCGGGGATGGTCCAACGATCTCTGCAGCTTTAAATATCGCTGGTGGCGTCACAGATCAGCTTCGCAGAGCAGGTTCTAGAGTGGTTCTCACTCCGCAGAGTGATTTAACAATTGAGACTCTCGCCAGACTTACCGCTCCACGATACGCTCAAGCAAGATAGAGAGAGGAATTCACATGAGTAACGTTCCAGATGGTTTGAACTTCACCGCAGACCATGAATGGGTCGAGATGCATGGCGATATCGCACGCGTCGGAATTACGGATTATGCACAAGCTGCGCTCGGCGACATCGTCTATGTGCAACTTCCAAAAGTGGGGGATGTTCTCGAGGCAGGCAAAGTCTGCGGAGAGGTTGAATCTACGAAGAGCGTTAGCGATCTCTATTCGCCAGTAAGTGGAGTCGTCAGTTCAGTAAATAGCGAGTTAGAGGCCGCTCCCGAATCACTGAATGCAGATCCTTATGGCGCAGGTTGGATCTTTGAGGTGGCTGGTGGTGTGGTTGGTGCCACGATTTCGGCGAGCGAGTATCGCGCTTCAATAGGCGAATAGCCGAGGCGGTTGACCGCCTCCGCGAGCGCTACTAGGGTCATCCTCAAGTTGAGGTCAAACCTGTCGTAGTGGGAGCTGGAGGAGCGATGCGCTGCAGTACTTGTGGTGTGGAGAAGAGCACCCCCTGCGCTTGCTCAAATGAGCTCACCACAACCCTTCACCTGAACCGATCCCACACCCCAATGCCCGTGGGAAGTGCATCTCCCGGTTTCGACGAGACTCTCACAGATGAAGAGCGCACCGTCGTTCGCGGCCTTTCTGCCCAGAGTGCGGTTCTTATCATCCAGCGTGGACCTTCAGCGGGCTCACGTTTCTTGCTGGATGCCAGTGAAGAGAGCGTCGGACGCCATCCTGATAGTTCAATCTTTCTCGATGATGTGAGCGTTAGCAGAAAGCATGCACTTCTTACACGTCAGGAGCAGGGGTTTGCAATCGCAGATGTCGGATCGCTCAATGGCACGTATGTCAATGGCGACCGCGTGGAGAAGATTTCTCTTCACTCCGGTGATGAAGTACGTATTGGTAAATATCGTTTGATCTATTTCACGGGGGATATGTCATGAGTGTTCCAGCCCGCGCCTATCTCAGCATTGGCGAAGTCCTCTCCAAATTGCGAGGGGATTTTCCGGATGTCACTATCTCCAAGATCCGCTTCCTCGAAACGGAAGGTCTGATCGAGCCGGCACGTACTCCTTCCGGTTATCGGAAATTCACCAATGTTGATGTGGAGCGACTTCGCTACGTGTTAGGCGCCCAACGAGATCAATATTTGCCATTGAAGGTCATCAAAGACCATCTCGAAGCTCTCGATCGCGGATTACAACCACCAGATCTCTCTGGCGGCCCTCGGGTGCCGCGTCTAGCCGCAGTCGATGATGTCATCGCTCCAGAAGCGTTTGCCGAGAGTAGTGACTTACGATTAAGTCGAGACGAACTCTTGGAAGCGAGTGGCATCAATGATGCTCAACTCAAAGAGCTTGAAACCTATGGCTTAATCGCGATTCGTGGACGTCACTACGATAACGATGCCCTCACCATTTCACGGGTCGTCGCAGCGATGGCTCCTTTTGGAATTGAGCCTCGCCACCTTCGCTCGTTTAAGAGCGCCGCAGATCGCGAAGTCGGCTTAGTGGAGCAGGTCATCACCCCACTCATGCGCCAAAAGGGGAGCGACTCAAAAGATCGAGCGCTTGAAGTGCAACGCGAGCTAGCCTCGCTCTCCATCCGACTGCATGCCGCCCTCGTGAAGATGGGCCTCAACCGCATTCGCTAGTTCCTTGAGTGCGACAAGTGGGCTTCAGAGTCGTAGGGTGAGGACATGAACGGAATTTCCAGGGTTGAGGTCATTGGCGTCAGGGTAGAGATGCCCTCGAATCAGCCCATCGTTCTCCTTCGGGAGAGTGAGGGCGAGCGCTATCTCCCCATCTGGATCGGTGCTGTGGAAGCCACCGCCATCGCCTTCGCCCAACAAGGGATCGTGCCACCTCGCCCACTGACACACGATCTACTCAACACCGTGATGGAACGGACCGGGCATGCGCTCGAAAGTGTGCTCTTGACCGAAATCAAAGATGGTGTCTTCTTCGCGGAACTGACTCTGGGGGGCGATTTACGGATCTCCGCTCGGCCCTCCGATGCAATAGCCCTAGCGCTGCGCAACTCACGCCCCATCTTCGCCAAGGTGGAATTACTTGCCACGGCAGGGATCGATATTCCCGCCGACACGGACTCGGAGGATGGCGTGGCGGGCGAGGGCGCTCAAGAAGAGACGGTGGAACGCTTCCGCGA
>RGER01000290.1 GCA_009917815.1 Actinomycetota bacterium | reverse complement strand
TTGAGTTTATGATAGTGATTTTGTCCGCTCCATCATAGTTTGAGTTACTAGTGTACATGGACTCCAGGTAAACGCCGGAGGCCTCGGATCCCACAAACTCACACCTGTCTAGCTTTGTGCCATAAGAGTAGGCGCGTAGGTACACATAGTTTGCGAGGGTGTTGTTTCCGCGGAGTCGCGTGAGGGCGGTGCCCCTTACTCCCGCCGCCACGGCAAGGCCGCAGTAATTGTTACCGAAATAACAATCCTTGATTTCGGTTCCGTTTCCGTTAACTAGCGTGACTCCGTAATTAACGTCGCTGTAACCGTTTCGGTAAAAACCGAGCTTTTCAACCACATTATAGGCGCCGACAGCAAAGTAGTAGGCTGTCTGGTTGTCGTCAAAAAACGACATCCCGGTCTGAGAGCTCATATTTGTGGCGTCCCACCCGCCTGAAATTGTGATGACCTGATCAGGTAGGCCGGAGGGAGTCGTGCCAGCGTTGGCCGTTCTTGAGGGCTGAGGGGTGTTAACGCCTGCCGTGTTTAAGTAAAAACACTCTCTCTTGTAGAGGGGGCCTGACTCAGAGACTCCGGTGCCGTTGTAGTAACCTGGCACTGTGGAAGGACCGCTCTTATTCCAGTGGTCAATATTTATTTTTCCAGACTCGATGCTGCGCACGGAGTACCATTGCTCAGTATTGCTTAGGTCGGGGTTCTTACCGATCAGGGTAAGATGCGTAATTTCATCGGCCGCTCCCTTGGCCTTGGAAACTACAACGTTGTCTAGTCTCAGGCCGATAGTGTCAAATTCGTAGCCGTTAGCATAGGCGGGCCCTACGCGGTTTTCTATACGGATCGAGATAGACCGGACCTTACTAGATAGAGGAGCTCCGTTATCAAATACAAGCGCGCCCCATCCACGGTTTGGGATGGTGAACGAGTTTTCAACGACCGCGCCGTAGGCGTCCGAGCACAGGCAAAGCTTCATCGTACCCACATTGCCTGTGGTGAAGCTGTTGGCGCACCACATCGATATCTGCTGATAGTTTGTCAGGTCAATGGTCTGACCAAGATCTTTGTAGAAAACAGTGTAGGTGCCGTCGGTCGCAGTTTTGAATGCACTGTAAGCCGCCGAGGTGGTGCTAGCGCCCACGTAAGACCTTATCGCAAAGTAGAGAGAGTTGTTTCCCTGCGCCACAGAATCCGTGGCCTGAAGGATAGTCCACTTCACGTGCTGTGCGTTGGTGGCTGGAGCGGATGACAGACCGTAAGTGTATACATACTGGCCTGGAATGCTTGCGCCGTTTGACCACATGCTGTCGCAGTTGTCGAGGGTCACGTTTACAGGGGTCGCAAGAGTCACGCTTTGAGAGCCAAGCGTCCAGGTGACGTTTTGTCCAACGGAAAGCGCATCCGGGCTCTTCTTGATCCTTACGGTATCGCCCGCGGCAACCTTAGACCCGATACCGTTTAGGGTCTTGATTGCCGAGGAGAACACGATGGTGGCGTTCGAGGAAGTTCCGATTGCCACTTTGTTAAGCGTCACAGAGTTGCCCGTGATCGAGCTCACCGTAGTTCCGTAGGCGATCAGTCCGCCTGAGTTGTTCATATCAAGCGATAGAACGATCATACCGGCGGTTATGCCCACAGTATTTAGAGGCACTGTAAGTGTGGTGCTGTTATTTGTTACCGCGCAGCCGGTAAGTCTGAGGATTGATTGCCCGTTCAGGGAATCAGAGCCATTTTCAGGATCCATG
>RGER01000289.1 GCA_009917815.1 Actinomycetota bacterium | reverse complement strand
AACAGAGGGCCCAGCGGGTGAATCGTTGCAGAATCTGCAGGAGTTCCTCATTGCACGATCAAAGGGTGCTCAATGACAAAGAAGGTTCACACAGTCAGAGCTGCAGGCGCAGTGCTATGGCGCGCGATAGAACCAGAGAAGATCGAGGTCGCACTCGTTCATCGACCACGGTACGACGACTGGACACTTCCCAAAGGAAAGATCGAACCAAACGAGCACGATTTGGCCGCAGCGTATCGAGAGGTGTTAGAGGAGACAGGCGTCAAAGCCATTTTCGGACCCGAACTCGGTGAAATCGAATACCAGGCAGAAGGAATCGATAAGACAGTCCGTTTCTGGTCTGCTCGTGCGCACGAGTACACACAGCGTATTGACGACGGCGAGGTTGACGAAGTCCGCTGGCTCGCCCCCACTGAAGCAAGAGCGCTACTCACCTACGAACTCGACCAACGAGTCCTCAACTCATTTCTCACTATTGGGACCGGTACAAACGCCTTTATTTTGCTTCGCCACTGTAAAGCCATCAAACGTTCCGCTTGGGATGGAGATGACGATGATGACCGCCCGCTAGATGCCAAAGGTGCCCGACAAGCAGCTCGCTTAGTTGATGTTTATCGCGCCTTTGCTGATCTCGAACTTCACTCTTCTGATGCGACCCGTTCACAACAATCCCTTCAACCTTTGGTCCAAGAACGTCAAAGCGCTCTCATCACCGAGCCTTCAGTGAGCGAATATGCGTTTAAGAGAGACACAATGCCAGCGCGATCAAAAGTGCTAGAACTCATGACTCGAGATCACACAATTCTGCTCTGTTCTCATCGACCAGTGCTGCCAACGCTTCTCGAATACGCACTGGAGGATTCACGTTTTAAAGCACCTTCAGAGAATTTAGAGCCTGGCGCTGCCTGGGTTATTCACTCACGCTCTGGAGTAGTCACGCAAGTAGACTACTTAGAAGCGCCGCCTACTCCCTTATCGCTTGAGACGGATTAAGCAACCAATTCTTTGCAGGTGTTCATCATCGCTTGAGTATGCGATGCCACATCAGCGCTGGTGGTTTCTGGGCACATGAGCGCCATGTTGTGGAACGGAGTTAATAGGAATCCATCGTTGAGCATTTTCAGGTGAAGGTACTGCTCAATTGCGAAATCGCCTGCGGCCATTGCTTCTGCGCCAGTACGCGGTGCTCGGGGCGAGAAGTTGTACTCCGCGCGAGCACCCAAACGATTGCAATGCCACGGCAAGGCGCAAGATTTGATCACGAGATCAATGCCGTCAGCCCACTCATTGGCTAATGGAACCATTTTCGCAAAATTTGCAGGTGTTAAAACCTCAAGGAGTGTCGCCCTCATTGCAGCAAGCGAGAGAGCGTTCCCCGCTAACGTGCCACCGATTCCGCCCGTATCGATCCAATCTCTACGGACCAGACGCGCAATTCGTGCAGCGACTTCCTCGCTCATGCCAAATGCACCGACCGGCATACCACCACCAATTGATTTACCGATGGTGAGGATGTCGGGAGAGAGATTATGAAGCGCTGTCATACCCCCTGGGCCTGCTGAGATCGTATGTGTTTCATCAATAATGAGAATCGTTCCGTATTTTGTTGCGAGCGCACGTAACCCTTCTAGAAATCCAGGCTCTGGTAAGACAATTCCCACATTTGTGAGCGCTGGTTCGGTCAAGATGCATGTCACATCACCTTGTTTTAAAGCGTTTTCGACGCCTTCAAGATCATT
>RGER01000288.1 GCA_009917815.1 Actinomycetota bacterium | reverse complement strand
TCAATGCTGAAGCGACTTGGACTCGAGGGCGAGTTCCGTGGGGGGTATCGCGTCACAACTCAGGAAGTCGCTCAGGTGGTTCGTGCCGTGCTCGCAGGAGAGGTGCGCAGTGAAGTAGTTGAGTTAATTAACTCGGCAGGTGGTACTGCGGTTGGGTTGGGTGGCGATGACGGTGGTCTCTTTCTGGCTGCAAAACGCACGGTTCTGATCGACGGTGAGCCCACCGATATTGGCCTGGTCGGTGATGTAGTTTCCGTAAAGGCCGGAATCATTCATACGCTCATCGCAGATGGATATATTCCGGTTGTCTCTTCCTACGCAAGCGACGCAACTGGTCAAGTGTTGAATGTAAATGCTGACACCGCTGCTGGAACGCTAGCCGGCGCCCTCAACGCATCGTCGCTCATCATGCTCACTGATGTCTCAGGTCTCTACACGCAATGGCCGGAGCAGAGTTCATTTGTCTCAGAGATCTCCGCAGAGGAAGTTAAGAATTTGCTACCAACCCTCTCTGACGGCATGGTTCCAAAGATCGAGGCGGCGTTGAACGCCATCAATGCAGGCGTACGAGAAGTACGCATTGTTGATGGGCGCACGCCTGGAATTATTCATCTCGCACTCGCAGGGCAAGCTGGGACGGTGATCTCATGACGGAGTGGAATGACGTCATGCTCAATAACTATGGAATCCCATCTATTGAACTCGTTCGCGGTGAGGGTATGTATCTCTTCGATTCAGATGGTAAGAAATACTTGGATTTCTTAGGAGGGATAGCGACCAGTCTCTTAGGCCACGCGCATCCACAAGTGATTTCAGCCGTCACGAAGCAGATTTCAACGCTCAGTCACGTGAGTAATCTCTACGCTCATCCGACAGCCCTTCAATTGGCGGCAAAACTTTCTCACATGGCCGGTGGCGGACGCGTCTTCTTTTGCAACAGCGGGGCAGAGGCTAATGAGGCAGCTATCAAGATCTCAAGACTCACCGGTAAGAGTCGAATCATTGCAACCGATGGTGCCTTTCACGGCAGAACTATGGGCGCGCTCTCCCTCACAGGACAGCCGACGAAACGTGCACCTTTTGAGCCTCTCGTGCCCGGTGTCACGCACGTTCCATTTGGTGACCTAGTTGCGATGGAATCCGCGCTCTCAAGTGGTGATGTAGCTATGGTGATAGTGGAATCGATCCAAGGTGAGGCGGGCGTCATCCTGCCGCCTGCGGGGTACTTGGCGGCGCTACGAACTCTTACTGCGCGCTTCGGGGCTCTGCTCGCCTGTGATGAGGTACAGGGAGGTATGGGTCGCTCGGGTAAGTGGTTTAGCTATCAACACGAAGGAATCACTCCCGATATTGTCACCATAGCTAAGGGACTAGGCGGAGGTCTTCCGCTGGGAGCCATGATTGCAGTCACGCCTGCAGCACAACTCTTCACGCCAGGGTCGCACGGCTCAACATTCGGCGGGAACCCCACTTCGTGCGCGGCCGCTTTGGCCACCATTGCGGTAATTGAGAGTCAAGAGTTGCTTGCATCGAACGCGCGACTTGGGGAAGTGCTCAAAGACGCCCTCGGGGCGATTAACGGAGTCCGCGCGATTCGCGGAGTCGGACTCTGGATCGGGGTGGATGTAGACGATGCCCTTGCAGTAGCCGAGGAGTTACAGACTCTTGGGGTGTTGGTAAATGCCGCGGGACCGCACACGATACGACTGGCTCCTCCTTACATCCTTACGGAAAATGAGA
>RGER01000287.1 GCA_009917815.1 Actinomycetota bacterium | reverse complement strand
GAATCCCCTTTCAATAATGCCTTTCAAGCTACGAAGGCGTTGTTCGTGGCGTTTTGTCGTGGGCGTGTACTCAATGAATCCGCGAATATCATCATCACAGCAAACGAGCTTTTCACCCTTCGGGAAGTTATTGAATATCCAATTGCGTACACTGGCCACTCCAGGAAGACCTACACGGATTTTCCCATAAGTGCCTGGCTTCAGAGTCTCCTTATAAAGAGCCTCTTCTTTGGTATCGGCCACCACAACCACAATACGCTCTGCAGGAATTTTATATTCATGTAGAACAGCGAGTGTCTTATCACGGCAGGTTTCTGCCCTCTTGTAAGAAGGAATAACAACTGTATAGTCCATTCCTCTTCTGATTATAAGGCATACTTCAAATCGCCCATGCCTGACTCCACAATAAAGAAGTTTATATTTTCCACATAGCAATTTATGCTATAGACATACGTAGTATTGGGGGGCAGAGGGTAGACTTGTAGATCTATCTGGAATTTACGAATCACACTGCTATTGACGGAACCTGAGGGCTGGCTCGTAGGACTATGAAGTTCAAAGGAATATACGGGTATTCTGCGATTTGCCCCGCCATCCAATGCTCTCCACGACGTGAGGTTTGTGTAAAAGGAGGTTGGTTTGGATTCCTGGAGTTCATTGCCATTCGCCAGAATACGCAGGGCGCGTATGATATCTATCTGCCCTGCGGGTACAACAAGGCCCGTGGCATTTTCCATCTCCACGAAAGGACTATTGCTCGGGACATTTGTCGGTATTTTAGGGCGCATGGGCCAGTTCCACCAATTCGTGAAATTGTACGCATTGTTGCGGTATATGAGGGAATCAGAACGTCTCGGAAGCATTAAGATACGTGTGATAGGGTTGTGAATATCGAGTAAAAGGAGTTGGTTGGATAGGACCTCGGGGAATGATACGCGGGTGATCTGTCGTATGAGGTATACAAGAGGCGTCGTGGCAAATATCTTTTGCTCTGACTCTGGAAGAAATACATAGGTCGTGTGCAAGGTCGGATTATAGGACCACGTATTCAGTGGAGGAACTGTCTGACCAATATCCGTGAAGAAGTTGCGGATCTCATGACTGTCATTTGTGACTGGCGTATATTCGGGGATATTCCTCTGTATACTGTCTGCCGAGGGAGTCACGCGGAAACCGGGAGCCATGCGATTGCCTGAAGCGTCCATGAGCGTGTAAAGTTGTTGCGCCGGATTCAAATTAATCGTGATATCCACGGTATAGTATTGTAGACCTATGAGGGGGAGCGCAGAACCTTCTTCCGTGAACCAGAAGGGCAGGGGGACATAGACTGTATACGCAGGGATGGATGGGACATTTGTTTGTGCTCCTGCGGGAAGAGTCTCATCTTGATATACGGTGGGGTATTGACCGCCCGTGACCGTGGGATTACCGTAGAGACCATTTGCCGGGTCGTAGAGTTCTGGTACATCACCCACGAGTTCTTGCCATTTCTCGAACTTGTCTTTCGGATAGTCAATCAGCGCCCTCGACATCAGATACTCGCCGGTGAATTCCTGGATCTTGTTCGGACCACAGGTGATTTGTACGGACTGAATGGCTGCTGCGCCTAGATAGCGAACCCACTGGAACTGTGTCTGAGTAGCCGGGCCGTTTACGAAATCGGTAGGGCGGAACTTGCTGTAGATAGCAGGTATCTCAAAGGAGAAATACATGTCGCTCACGAGATCGCCCACACGATCCA
>RGER01000286.1 GCA_009917815.1 Actinomycetota bacterium | reverse complement strand
TGTGAAAAGGTTTTCAGTTTTTTGCCGCTTTTTTATTCATTCATATTAAAATGGCTGTAGCCGCTTCTTTGAATTTGACCTCCGGTGCTCAGAATTCAGGTGTTCCAACTATCCCTAATCTCTTTTTTGCTGTCCACTCGAACGACCTTTCTGTTGTTAATAGTTTACTTTCCGCAGGATTGGATGTTAATGCGACAAATGAATATGGATCAACTGCCATTCTTATAGCGGCTTCCAAAGGATTTTTCGATATTTTTAACGCTCTTTTAGCTGCTGGTGCGGATATTAACAAGCAAGGTAAGGGCGTCAAGGCAACCGTATCTTACGACTGTCAGCACCTGTTCATACGCTGCACCGCAAAGAACAACGCCAAGTTCAAGCTCCTCAAATGCACCTTTGCCACTAAAGCGGGTCAGGCGCCCAGAACCGTAATGCCCCGCACCGAGTTTCACAAGATCCGGGACTTCTACGCCACGGTAAACACCCACACCTACACTTACTACGACTCTGAGGGTGAGCCTGATGACTGGTACAGGCTCACCACTACTAGCCTTCCCCCTCACTGCGAGGAGTCCCTCCCTACCCAGTCTATGAAAGCCATCGCAAGCAGCGGGGACGCCTGCACGGTGGACGGGCGTATCCAGAGCCTAGATACCGAGGACCTCGAGGGTCGTGAGGTCTCGGCCGAAGTCATGGGGAATACCGCGTTTAATCCCAACGACCAGTCGGCAATTAGTGAGGAAAAAATCACCACTTATACCGATGAGTTGGGTAGGTGGGCGCTATCTTTGACAAAAAATCAACTGGTCCTACTAGAAATTCCTTCCATCGGCTATAATGAAGTAGTTCGTATACCTGACCAAGCCTACGTCTTGTTTACGGATTTACAGCCGGTAAACGACCACTATTATAGTCCGGATGGGGAGTCTTAAGGTTGAGCATCGATAATCTCGGCGGCAACGTCGACCCGAACATGAGAATGACAAGCGACAGGGGCCAGATGCGCTACCCTTCGCCGTTCTTCGATGTCTCACAGCAATATGTCCCGCCTACTGTTAAAGAGCTCTTCAAGTGGGTTTACTTCTACGCTACCAACAACTCTTTCTTAGGCCCTGCTCTCGATAAGATCGCCAGATACCCAATCACAGACCTGATCCTCGAGGATATCAACGCAGACCTAGTCGCGTATTGGAAAACCCTCCTATCAAACACACTACAGATTAAAACCTTCCAGATGGAAGTGAATCTGGATCTCGTGACCTATGGTAATGCGTTCGTCACCATCCACTTCCCGTTTGCAAGATTCCTTCAGTGTAAGGCGTGCAACGAATCCACTCCGTGGAAGTCAGCCCAAAAGAAGATCGACAATCTTAAAATTAAAATGATCTGCCCACGTTGCCGTCACGACGGGGAAGCCAAGATCAAGGACGTACCTTTCAAGTCAGCCGAGAACATGCGCCTGGTTCGAATTAACCCAGAGTTCATCGATATTAAGTATAACGACGCATCCGGCAAACACACCTACCTCTACTCCATTCCAGATAAGCTTAAGCGTCAGATCATGTCAGGTGATCCGGACATCCTTGAGGACACCCCAGCAATCTATCTAGACGCGATCAAGCAGAAGAAAAAGATTAAACTCTCAAATCAAAATCTTTTTCATCTCAAGCGGCCAACCCTTGCCGGTAAAGACATGGGCTGGGGTATGCCGCTCATCGCGCGCGCACTGAAAGACCTCTAC
>RGER01000285.1 GCA_009917815.1 Actinomycetota bacterium | reverse complement strand
GCCAAGACGGCCAATCCGATTTCCATGGTGCCGTCCAAGGCGGCCAGGCGAGCCGTCTTGCCCATTTGCACGTGGCGCACGATGTTCTCCCGCACCACGATGGCGTCATCAATGAGCAGCCCCACGCACAAACTCATGGCCATCAAGGTCACCATGTTGATAGTGAAACCAAAGACGTACATGAACAAGAAAGTGCCCACCAGGGCAATGGGCAGCGTCAAGCCCGTGATGATGGTCGAGCGCCAGGAGTTGAGGAACAAAAACACAATCAAGATGGTCAGCAAGGCACCTTCAATCAAGGTGCGTTTGACGTTCTTCACCGCCACGCGGATGGGCCGCGAGTTGTCTCGCACCACGTCTGCGGTCATGCCCTTGGGCAGTTCGGCTTTCAGGGCCTGCGCCGCTTTGAGCAATCCGTCCACCACCTCAATGGTGTTTTCTCCTTGATTTTTCTGCACGTCCAAGACCAAGGTGCGTTGGCCGTTGTACAGGGCCAAGGTCTCCACCTCTTCTGGGCCGTCCACCACACGCGCCACCTGCCACAGGCGAATCGACTGCGCACTGGGCGTTGAGCCTCGGCGGGCCACCACCACGTCGCGCAGTTCTTCGGGGCGTTTGATGGCCGCGGTGATCTGCACCACCTTCTCTTGGTCTTTGGAGCGCAAGGCACCTGCGGGCAGGTCACGGTTCTCGGTGCGCAAAGCCGCCATCACCTGGTCCACACCGACTCCCAGCGCTTCCATGGCGTCGGGGTTCAGGTACACGTTGATCTCGCGCTTGCGTGCACCCACCAGGGTCACCGCTCCCACCCCTCGCGGTATCTAAACTCTAACCCTAAACTAGACCTTTAACCTGCCAACGGTCTCAGACAATTCTCAGGTAATCGTTATCAAATTGTTACCGTTTAGAGTTGCGCACCTACCACACCTATGGCATAGTTACACCATCGGCACAAGCCGAACAACAGAAAGGTAGAACAGATGTTCGAGACTAAAGTAAAGACTACAGAAGAGAGAGTTGCGGAAATGGAATTAGTAGTGAAGAACGCTTTCCAAGGAATAATGGAACTAATCGCACCTGCCAACCGTGACCAAGCAATCCAACTATGGGTTGATGGAATCTACTACATCAGGAGAGAGGGCGCTCACGATTGGAGAGTGGGGCGCTATACCTTTAGTCAGGAGATAGATTTCCGTGATAAGAGTTTCAGGACTAGTGCTCAGGCTCGCGCTTATTGCGAGAAGATTGACCGTGAGGCGGTAATTATCGAGGGCGTAACGGCCTAGTGCTTGCCTTTCCCTATGGTAACACCTACCATAGGGGAGGGGAGGAACTAGCCTCCACAATAACGAAAGGTAGAAAGATGGAAACGCAAGAGTACAACGGATGGACTAACCGCGAGACCTGGGCGACAATGCTTTACATTGACAACGACCAGGGACTCTATGAAACCGCGAAAGATTACGCGGTCACAGCGTTAGAAGAACACTCAGGGGAAGAGAGCGAGGCGCGTTATTGCCTAGCAGAAACCCTCGAAAATTGGTTCGATACCCTCGCCGGAGATTTCACAGAACTATCCTTCGAGGTGTATTCAATGCTTAGAGATATTGGCTCACTTTATCGCGTGAACTGGCGGGAGATAGCGGATAATCTAATCTCTCACGTTAGGGAAGAGGTGACCGCGTGAAACTTACAAAGAGGGGAAAGAGGGTGAGGGCGGTAATCCTGATTCTGCTCGCCC
>RGER01000284.1 GCA_009917815.1 Actinomycetota bacterium | reverse complement strand
ACATGGGATGCCCGTCTTTTCACCGTACTCGTCACCATCTGTAGCTTGGCAATTTCAAGCACGCTCTTTGCTTTCATCACTGCAACTGTCAACAAGCGCATTGCAGATCTGAAGAAGGGTAAGGGTCCGGTCTTTGAAAACGGCCACACCACTATCCTCGGTTGGGGACCACAAGTCTTCTCTATCTTGCAACAACTCGAAGTTGCTAATGCAAATAAGCCAAGCTCAGCAGTGATCATTTCTCTCACTGCGCGCGAAGCAATGGATGATGAGATCAAGGTGCGACTCGGAGATCTGAAGCACACCAAAATCATCACCCGTAACGGCGACCCATCAAGCCCACGTGTACTTGCGCAGAGCAGCATTGATAAGTCGCGCAGCATCATCGTCCTTGGAACAAAAGGTCACGCAGCAGCTACGACCGCCGTACTCTCGGTACTTGCAAACATTGGCCTCAAGAGCAAAGTTGCCGTTATTGCAGAAGTAAATGATGCCGCGAGCGCTGAGGCAATTTACAAGGCCACCGAAGGAAGTGTTCTCGCAGTGCGCTCTGAAGAGCTCATTGCCCGTGTGACTGCACACGCTATTCGTCAACCAGGTTTGGCTGCCGTCTACCTAGATATGCTTGATTTCGAAGGTGACGAGATCTATTTCTCCAATCTTCCAGCTGCCACAGGCAAAACTTTTGGTGAGGCAATTACCGCCCTCGGGGGTAGCAGCGCAATCGGTCTGCGTCATGCCGATGGCACGGTTAACGTCACGCCTCCAGTTGACACTGTAATTGCAGAGGGTGATCACATCATTGCTATCGCAAAGGATGATGATCAAATCATTTGGACCGGTGACCGACCCGAATTAGCTGACACCAAGGCTCTCGTTCAAGTTGGTGAGCGCGATACTTCTAAGCCTGATCAAATCCTGATCATCGGTTGGAGCACCATGGGTAGGCAAGTAGTGAAGGAACTTGGGAACTTCGGTATTCCTGGTTCTACCGCACTTGTCTTCGCGCAAACTTCAAAGGTCACTGCAGATGAGCTAAAGGGTCTTGAAACTCCGAATCTCACAGTCACTACAAAGGGAACCTCGGGAGATATCGACGAACTCATTGAAGTTGTTAACTCTCAAGAGTTCAATCACATTGTGATTTTCGGCTACCGCAGCAAGACCATCACACCAACTGAAGCAGATGCGCTCACGTTGCTTACGATGCTCGAAGTAAATCACGTGAAGAAGATCCCTGGTTCCAAGGTAGCTAATGCCCGCGTAATCGCAGAGATTCAAGATAGCAATAACGTGGATCTTGCTCGCGTCGTCGATATCGATGATTTAGTCGTGAGCGATCGACTTTCAAGCTTGATGATGGCCCAGCTTTCAGAGACACCAGGCCTCTACAACGTCTTTGAAGAACTCTTCGGACCACAAGGAACGTTCCTCAGTTCCAAGCCGGTGCAAACCTATGTGCCTCTCGGTATTGAGACCACATTTGCCCATCTAGTTGCTGCCGGTCGTAGCCGTGGCGAAGTGGTAGTCGGCTACCGTCAACCACTTGCCAGCGATCCCACCAACCCCACTCTTGGAATTCACGTCAACCCAGCCAAGAGCACGGTTCTTACCCCGACTGACGGCACTTACGCCATCGTGATCGGCCCGCTCGAGTAAGTAGAGAGCTCATCAGGGAAGGGACCGAGCAATCCGCTCGGTCCCTTCCCTTTTGCCTAAAACCCAGGGGCTTGTCCATCGTATGACAACTGATATACGATCCAAAT
>RGER01000283.1 GCA_009917815.1 Actinomycetota bacterium | reverse complement strand
GCTGCTTGCATTGCTTGCGAAGTATGGCTGGATGCTGTGGGCCTCAATCCAGGACTCAATCTCAACTATGGATTTTGATTTCTGGGGCTGGGGGATGGAGAAGTATGAACGTGCAGAGAGTGATTTCAACAGCCCACGTTTCGAGCAGATGCTAGAAGCTGTTACTCGCCCTTCTTAGAACCACGTCGCAAGGAAGAAACGATCGAAAGCGTGATGAAAATTCCAGCCAAGGCATACGACGCGCTCTTCACAGCGGGAATACTTCCGGCATAAAACCCAGCGACTGTGATCAGAACTCCCCAAGAGAGTGCGCCAATGAAATTCGCTAAGAGGAATCGGTAATAGTGCATTTTGCCCACGCCGGCGATCACTGGAACAAAGGTGCGTACCCAGGGTAAGTACCGCGCAATGATGACTGCCCAAAATCCATATCGCTCATAGAAACGCTCACTCCTGGCTACCAGCCTGGCGCGCCTCGGGGTCTGATGTTTCTCTAAATAGGGTCTTCCGTAGTGACGACCGATCACGAAGGCTATTTGGTCACCAAAGAAAGCAACTAGGAAAACACCAGTTGCCAGAATGACAATATTGACATCTCCTCGTGATGCGGCGACGAGTCCGGCGCTAAAGAGAATGGAGTCGCCGGGAAGAAAGAACCCGATGAGTAGTGCGGTTTCAACGAAGACCAAACCCCACACAACTACATAGAGCAGGAAGGGCGTTAGGGGAGAGAGTTGGGTATCGAATGATGCCGCAAGTACTGAGTTCACTGGTGCAGTCTAGTCAGTTGAGTTGTCCGCGGCGCTTTACGAGAGCGCGCAAAGCTTCTTCACTCTGACCCGTGAGCGAAAACATTTCTGCAGATGTAATAGCCCCGGAATCTAATCCGCGGAGAAAGTATCCAGCGAGCGCCAATGCGGTGGCTGGTTCATCCATCGTGCCAGACTCGGCTTTATCAAGGTAGGTGCGTAAACGTTGCGAGGCCGCGGCTAAACCCTCGCGGTAGAAAGTGAAGTTCGCCGCAATTCGAGTCGGAATCTGAGCGCCGTGTAAATCCCAACCCTGGTAAAAACCGCGTTCAAGTGAACGTCTTACGAGGCGGTAATGATTGGCCCAGGCAGCGCGTACTGAGTCGCGCTCACCAATAGGAATGATGTTCGTAGACCCATCTGAAAGACGCACGCCGGTACCCGCTGCCACTACTTGTAGAAGAGATTTTGCGAAATCTGCCGCGGGATGATCGAGTGTTTGGTATGCCGCCGAGATACCAGCCGCGGCCGAGTAATCGTAAGTCCCGTAATGAAATGCTGTGAGGCGACCTTGTGCTGCGTCGATCATGAGGGCGGCGGTTACTTTTCCCTTAGGACTGACAATCGCCTGTGTGGTTTCGATCTGAATTTCGAATCTAATAGTGCCAGCTTTGAGTTTTAACGAATGTTCTAGTTCCTCACAAGCATTAACCATTACTTCTACTTGTTCAACAAAAGTAACTTTCGGAAGAGTAACCACAAAATTCTGGGGCACTCCACCTTGCTTCGCCAATCCTGTAATGAACTGATCGAGTGTGCGAAGGGCGCGGTCGCGGGTGACCGCTTCAAGACTCTTCATTCGAATACCAGAGAATGCGGTAGTGAGAGATTGCGTTGAAGCTAGTGCACTTGTTACATGATCGTCTTCTTCAATGTCGCTTCGCCGGCCGTACCCATCTTCAAAATCGATACGCAGATCTTCGATTGGTTCGCTGGTTAATTTCTCTTGAAGGCGGGGCC
>RGER01000282.1 GCA_009917815.1 Actinomycetota bacterium | reverse complement strand
CAAGAAGGAGCGACGACTTACGTGTCCGCAAAGAGAGCAGGCGGTTGACGCACGCAATTTAGCATCAATCCCGCTCGCTATATGTTTTACGCTGTATCATGTGCTTATGTTAATCAATACAGCGCTCAAAGACAACGCGCCTCTCCCCATCCAAACTCCATCCCTGCTCGGTGGCAAAATCGGCCCATACCTGCGTATCTTCACAGGGCGCGCCGTTTTCGTGGAGGTGGAGCAGGTTTCTCATGGGGTTATTCCTTTCCAGGGTTCAAGCCAGCTTCGACCGGGCCTGATAGCGCGCAGCCACCGGGTCCAGCGCCTTCCGCAGCTCGCTTTCCAGGTAGGCACCCGCCCGGTCTGCAAAGTCGGCCATTGAGGACACCGCCCCCTTGAGCTGAAGCTCGGTCAGCAGCACCCGCACTCGGCGCCCCAGCTCGGCCTGTACTGAGGCTTCCCGCATGTTCTTCAGCTTCTCCCATTCCGAGCGCAGATCCCGGTGAAGCTCGTACAGGGCGGTAATGTCTTTCGGCTGGTAGGCCCCACGGGTAGTACGAAACCGGTATTGCAACACAACGTAGTCTTGTTCTGGATACGCTATCAGTAAGTGACAAAACGGAAATTCTGACAGAGGAGCTACCTGCATGAAGGCGGCCTGCGTAGCGACAATTGGATAATGTTTTCGCACAAACCATAAAAACCCACCATCAAAACCGGAATCGTTTTTGCGATCAAAGGTCCGAGGCAACAGAAGGGTAAGGTATCGCTCATTCTTGGGAAAATCCAAGTTCGGAACCACCACTTCATAGCCCAGAACCGCCATGCTATCCCGAACCCGCACCAGTTCAGCCTGAGCTGGCACGACCCACGCGCTGTAGGCCGCCTCAATCTCGTCTTGAATCTCCCCAGCTACTACGCCAGTCATATCCCGAAATTGAACCAGCGCATCTTCTTGGATAATGCTGAAACGGTACAGCACAAGCTCCACCACATCAGCGAGGCTCATGGTTACCGCCAGTGTTTCCGGCGTTGTGCGGGTGATTTCGGAGTCCACTGAACACGCGATTTCTTTGGATGCCATATTCTTTCCGTTTTTCTCCTATCCCCTTGCTATCAAGGGCGTCAGAAGGGCGCCACGTTCTGAAGGCCCGGTGAGGCGAAAAAAGCGAATTGGAATTCCGAAGCACCCCCGACCGTTATATTATTCGCTTTCTATCTGGATATGACAGAATAAGGCTCCCACTATGAACACGCGCACCATCTATAAGAGCAAGCGTTCCTAAAATCGACAATCTATCCCATTCTATCGGAATAATAGAACGGCCAGGCATCCAGAAATTCCCCGTCTGGAACGTGGAATCAAGAAACCGTTACATTATTGTGCTTCTATCTGGTCCGATAGTATAACAAAAACCCTCAATTTCAAGCCCCGCCGGGTATTATAACCCCCGATCTGGCCACACGATGCGCTTTGTAACTTGGTTATTCTTGAATCCTTCCCCTGGACCGCCCGGAAAAATAATAGAAGCCCTCTAATATACCTCAAACCGTTACATTATCGTGCTTCAACCTGGCCTATCTGCCCCGTTTTCACCCCTATTCTGGGGGTGTCCCTCTACTATCCGCTGCAATAGAAAAACCGGCGTTCAACCTACAAACGGACCCCAGCATATTAGACCCCCTCTAATGGCTTGTTCCGGGTAGAAAGCGGGCTTTCTCACATTCTTAGATATGAGACTCCCAAACACACGCCCATAGAGAAGGTAAATCCTCGAT
>RGER01000281.1 GCA_009917815.1 Actinomycetota bacterium | reverse complement strand
TGGAGATGATGTTGATCGAGCCTTGAGAAAATCCGATGGCTCGCCCACATATTTTGCTGCAGATATTGCCTACCATAAGGATAAAATAGATCGTGGCTATGACGGTCTTGTAGATGTTTGGGGCGCTGATCATTCTGGTTATGTGAAGAGAATGAGCGCGGCAGTCAAAGCCTTATCAGATGATAAAGTCATGCTTGATGTAAAGCTCTGCCAACTTGTTAAGCTGATGCGCGATGGGGAGCCAGTAAAAATGTCAAAGCGCGCTGGCGACTTTATAACTTTAAGAGAAGTTGTTGATGAAGTTGGCGTCGATGCCGTGCGTTTTATGATGCTCTATCGTAAAAATGATGCGCCATTAGATTTTGATCTTGCAAAGGTTATTGAACAATCCAAGGATAACGCTGTTTTTTATGTCCAATATGCTTATGCTCGCGCGCAATCTGTATTGAGGCAGGCGCGCGCCGCTTTTCCGGACCTAGACAACTCGCCGACATCTTTAACCCAAGCGCCCCTTGAGCTGCTGATAGATGACGGCGAAAAGGCGCTCGCGCGGATCATAGCTCAGTTTCCCAGAATGATAGAAGCCGCCGCTGCAGCGCATGAGCCCCATCGTGTGGCCTTTTATCTTCACGAGCTCTCCAGCGCATTCCATTCACACTGGAACCGTGGAAAAGATTATCCGCAATTACGTTTTGTTAATGCAAACGAGCGAGAGTTAACCTGCGCCCGGGTCGCTTTGGTGGTATGTTTGACCATCGTCCTGGGGTCGGGCCTGAGCCTTCTCGGTGTGAGCGCCCCCGACGAAATGCGCTAAGTTGTTGGTTTGACGCTTTTTCTCAAACTGCAACGCGCTTTTTCGCTCTTTCACGCCAGGTTGCGTGGTTAGGGGTGTGTAATGCGTGAATCCGCTGTTCGGGGCCAAGCCATTGATCTTGGAGATTTTGAGCGCCGGTTAAGAGGCGAGGCGACAGCTGATCGGGAATATCCCTCTCCCTCCAAGCGCGATCCTCTTACAGAGCTCGCGCGCTTGATGCAGGAGCAAGAGTCAGCATCCTATGATCCTTATGCAGATTTGCTGCAGGTTCATCCAAGCGAACAAGCCGCTGCGTCTCAGCATAATCATCCCTATGTCCAGCCTGAAACAGATATATGGCAGGGACGCGCTTGGGAGCCGGAAACAGAACATGTTTCACTGCGCGGAGCGCAAGAGGATCTTCCCCAAGACGAACGCTATTCTGATTATTCAACACTTCCTCAAGAATATGAACAGCCGCCTTTTGCTCAAGACGACTATGAGGATCATTCGGCTCACTATAATCAAGATCCGCGTTCTTACCATCAAGATTCTTCAACGATTGGATACCCGGATCAATTTGAAGATCAGTATTCGAGCGATCAATTTGATTGGGATACAAGATCGACTGCTTCTACATTATCTAGTCGTTCCGCCCATATGCGTGAAACGTTCCTTTCGCTCCTTGGCGGTCGGTTACGCGCGTGGCATGCAGTCGTCTTGATTGGTTTTATCGCGGTTATCAGTATCGGTTGGGGTTTCATGCACCGCAGCCGTATTGGTTCCCATGAAATTGCAATTATTCAAGCGCCAGAAGGCCCAATGAAAGTGAAGCCGAGTATCGAGGCAGATCAAGATGCGCCGCAAACAGGCGGGGCCACGGTGCTAGATCGTAAGGAAACAGCCGCTGTAAAACAGGTCGTCAATAATCAGGAACAAGCGGTTGATCCCAAGGTCCAGCCTCAGACGCTTAAGAT
>RGER01000029.1 GCA_009917815.1 Actinomycetota bacterium | reverse complement strand
AGACATGACGAAGAAGTTTTCAGGAGTGCAATCTCCCTCCTCAATGCCGATCCATCGATACGCCCCTTTCAATGCCATTGACCTCTCCGATCGCACCTGGCCCTCCAAGACGATCACTGTCGCCCCGCAATGGTGCAGCGTTGATCTACGCGATGGAAACCAAGCCCTGATTGATCCTATGAACCCGGCGCGCAAGTTGGCTATGTTCCAGTTGCTAGTCAAGATGGGCTACAAAGAGATCGAAGTAGGTTTTCCAAGTGCGAGCCAAACTGATTTTGATTTTGTCCGCGAACTTATCGAGAAAGATCTCATTCCAGACGATGTAGTTATTCAAGTTCTCACTCAGGCACGAGAGCACCTGATTGAGCGCACCTACGAATCTATCAAGGGTGCCAAGCAAGCGATCGTTCACCTTTACAACTCCACCTCTACGCTCCAGCGGCGCGTAGTTTTCGGATTAGATAAAGAGGGCATCACAGCAATTGCAGTAGAAGGTGCAAAGCTCTGTCAGAAACTTGTCGAGACGGTACCCGGTACCGATATCTTTTTTGAATACTCACCTGAGTCTTACACGGGAACCGAACTTGAATACGCCGCAGAGGTCTGCAACGCAGTCATGGATGTGTGGCAACCTTCGCCTGATTGGAAGACAATTATCAATCTTCCTGCCACCATCGAAATGGCATCGCCTAACGTGTATGCAGATTCCATCGAATGGATGCATCGCAATCTTGCCTACCGCGACTCAGTTGTGATGAGTCTCCATCCCCATAATGATCGCGGCACGGCAGTCGCGGCCGCAGAGCTGGGCTACCTCGCTGGCGCGGATCGCATCGAAGGAACACTCTTTGGTAATGGCGAGCGCACTGGAAATGTTTGCCTGGTAACGCTGGGGTTGAATCTCTTCAGCCAAGGTGTCGATCCAATGATCGATTTCTCGGAGATTGATGAAATTCGCCGTACGGTCGAGTACGCAAATCAACTTCGTGTGCCGGAGCGTCATCCGTATGGCGGAGACCTCGTGTACACCGCTTTCTCAGGATCGCATCAGGATGCCATTAAGAAGGGCTTCGAACACATGGAGCGTGAAGCATCATCTGCTGGAAAGTCAGTGGATGAGATTCTCTGGGCTGTTCCATACTTGCCGATTGATCCACGTGATGTGGGCCGCACATACGAGGCGGTTATTCGGGTCAACTCGCAATCAGGTAAGGGCGGAGTCGCCTACATCATGAAGAGCGACCATAGCCTTGACCTGCCGCGCCGCTTGCAAATCGAATTCAGTCAAGTAGTCCAGTCAAAGACTGATTCAGAAGGTGGCGAAGTAACGCCTGAGGCCATGTGGCAGATATTCGAAGATGAGTATTTGCCCAGTGATCGCGCTGCTTGGGGACGATTCTCACTTCGCAGCATGGCGCAATCCTCAAATGTCGAGGGCATCAACGAGCTCGAAGTGACAATGCTTGATCACGGAACTGAGGTTGTTCTCACCGGCTCCGGCAACGGGCCCATCGCAGCATTCTGTGCTGCCATGGCCGCCCACGGAGTAGATGTGCGCGTTCTCGACTATGCCGAGCATGCGATGTCCGCCGGTGGCGATGCTCGCGCTGCGGCATACCTTGAGTGTGCCGTCGAAGGCAAAGTGCTCTGGGGAGTGGGAATTGACCCGAATATCCTGACTGCTTCGCTGAAAGCGGTCGTGTCTGCAGTTAATCGAGCCATTCGCTAGGCAGAGTAGGTGCATGGGCCTTTATCGTGACGAAGCAGTTGTGCTTCGCACGCATAAATTAGGAGAAGCTGATCGCATCGTCACGCTCTTAACGCGTGAGCACGGTCAAGTGAGAGCAGTTGCCAAGGGTGTACGTCGCACTATGAGCAAATTCGGCGCGCGCCTCGAACCAGCGATGCATGTGGATTTACAACTTCACACGGGACGTTCACTTGACATCATCACGCAAGCTGAGACTCTTCACTCATATGGAGATGTGCTCTCTGGCGACTATTCCAAGTGGACGATGGCGAATGCTGTTTTGGAAACTGCAGAGAGATTTACTGCCCTCGTTGAGGAGCCGGCACTCCAGCAATTCCTATTAGTCGTTGGCGCTCTTCGCACGCTTGCTGAATCCGCATACGATCCGGCGATGGTGCTTGATGCCTTTCTGATTCGCTCACTTGCCGTCGGTGGTTATGCGCCCTCTTTCGATGCATGTTCTCGCTGCGAAGCGCCAGGTCCACATAAGTGGTTCTCGCTAGCCGGAGGTGGCTCGGTCTGTGGGGAGTGTCGCCCACCGGCAACGGCTACCCCTGCTTCAGAGACTCTCACGCTGTTGGGAAATCTGATGGAAGGTGATTGGGAATCTGCCGTTGCAAGCGATGCCCGCCATCAACGCGAAGCGCATGGCATCGTGGCGGCTTATCTCTCTTGGCATCTGGAGCATGGTTTGCGTAGCCTTCCGCTTGTGGAGCGCACATGAGTAAGCCGAAACCACCCACGCCACATCCTTCGGGGGCAAAGCCACCCAGACTCGCTAAGGCATCCATTCCGCAGCACGTAGCTGTCGTCATGGACGGCAACGGTCGGTGGGCGAAAGCGAAGGGCCTTGCGCGCACGGTTGGACATGAAGCGGGCGAAGCTTCGCTCTTTGACATGGTTAATGGGGCAATCGAAATTGGCGTCACGCATTTGAGCGCATACGCATTCTCCACAGAGAATTGGAAACGATCTCGCGAAGAAGTTACTTTCCTCATGAATTTTAATAGAGATGTGATTCGTCGCCGCCGCGATGAAATGCACGAAATGGGTGTGCGAGTGCGTTGGGCCGGGCGCGAACCTCGACTCTGGAAATCAGTGATTCGCGAGTTGGAAGAGGCAGAAGAACTTACAAAAAAGAACAAGACGCTCACGCTTACCATGTGTGTGAATTATGGAGGACGTGCAGAGATAACGGATGCTGCGGCCGCTCTTGCATTGGATGTAAAGCGTAAGAAAGTAGATCCAGATCGCATCACCGAAAAACTCTTTGCAACTTACTTGGATGAGCCAGATCTGCCAGATGTAGATCTCTTCCTTCGATCTTCTGGCGAACAGCGCACGAGCAACTTCTTACTTTGGCAATCGGCATATGCCGAAATGGTCTTTTTGGATACGCTCTGGCCCGATGCGGATCGACGAACGCTTTGGAAGGCGATTGAGATTTACGCTGACCGTCAAAGGCGCTTCGGTAAGGCGTAATCCACACCTTGGCAATTCAGGGTAGACGTAGGCGGCTCAAGCGATCATCTTGAGCGCATGCTTCTATCGCGTCTGCGCTCTGAGCGAGGTAGCGCCACCCTCGAATTCATCGTCTTCGCCATCCCACTCATCACTCCACTCGTAGCCGGAGCGGTGGCACTTATGCGCATCCATGAGGGGGAGATAAGGGCTGACTTTGCGGTGCGCGAAGCAGTGCATGTACTCAAAAGTGGTATCGATTCTGCAACAGGAGTTTTCCAAGGAACATTTATTGCCAATGAAGCCATAAAGGATCTTGGTGATGGTCTCACTTTTGCTTTTGAATGTTCGGCGACTCCGTGCTTGACGCCAGGGGCACGTGTGACGGCGCGCATTGCGGGTCGGATCGATGGCGGGCTCTTCGCGCGGCATATTGAAGTGGCTCATAGCGAATTAGTCGATCTCTTTGATGAGGCGAAGTGATTGCCTCCCTCCTGAGAGATGAGCGCGGTTCGCTCCTTCCCCTCATTCTTGGGTATGTCGCACTTCTCACTGCTGCTCTTACGGTTGCAGTTTCCATCGGACAAGTAGCGACCGCAAATGCGCTGCTCAATAACATGGCCGAAGAGATAGCTCTCGCTTCGGCCTCGAGCGTTGATCGAGGGACTTATTTCTCGAGTGGCGGGCTGACGATTGACGTGGAGAGCGCACGGGCTGTGGCAATGAGTGCGGTGAGTGGCGAGCACTCCCACCTCCTCAACGGAATTTCGGTCGACGCGGTACTCGCCACGGGCTCTCAAGTGGAGATTAAATTACGTGCGAAAACCCAACTGCTGACCGGTCAATGGCGCTCGCTCTCAGCGCACGCGCGGGCGGAGGTGCGCGTAAACCCGGTAGGGTAGCCGTGTGGCTGATCGCGAATTACGTATCGAAATCGAGGCGATTGATACCACATTGGCATCTATCGAATCTGTCCTCGACGTCACCACTTTGCGGGCGCGCATCGCCGAACTTGAAATCAGCGCCTCGGTGCCAGATCTCTGGGATGATCCCGAGAATGCTCAAAAAGTTACGAGCGAACTCTCTTACGCCCAAGATGAAGTAGCCAAATTAGGTGCCCTTCGTTCTCGCTTGGATGATCTGAGTCTCTTACTTGAACTTGCCGAAGGCGAGGAAGACGCGAGCGCTCTGGCCGATGTGGAAGCCGAACTCGATGCGCTCACCTCGGAAATTAGCGCCATGGAAATTCGCACTCTCCTCCACGGTGAGTACGACGCCCGCCAAGCCCTAGTCACTATCCGTTCAGAGGCTGGTGGCGTTGATGCCGCCGACTGGGCCGAATCTCTGCTTCGTATGTACCTTAGGTATGCCGAGCGCCACAATTACAAAGTCGAAGTACTCGACACTTCCTATGCAGAAGAAGCAGGGATTAAATCGGCAACATTTAAAGTGGCAGCGCCATACGCATATGGCACGCTCTCGGTTGAGCAAGGAACACACCGCCTAGTGCGCATCTCTCCCTTTGATAGTCAGAATCGTCGCCATACATCGTTTGCCGGTGTTGAAGTGGTGCCGGTGGTTGAGCAGAGCGACCACATGGAAGTTGATGAAAAGGATTTGCGGATCGATGTATTCCGCTCAAGCGGTCCTGGCGGCCAGGGAGTGAACACCACCGACTCGGCTGTGCGTATTACGCATATTCCCACCAACATCGTGGTCTCCTGCCAGAACGAACGTTCACAAATGCAAAATCGGGCATCGGCTATGGCGGTCCTCCAAGCCAAGCTACTCGAGCGACTCCGGCAAGAAGAGGCTGCCAAGATCGATGCCTTGCGTGGAGATTCTCAAGGGTCATGGGGAAACCAGATCCGCTCCTATGTGCTCCACCCCTACCAAATGGTCAAGGACCACCGCACTGAGTGGGAGACCGGCAATACTGGAGCGGTCCTAGACGGGGATATCGATGGGTTCATTCAGGCAGGAATCCGGTGGCGGCGTGCCACTGGCGCCTAGCCAGCCCGCCCCACCTAGACTCAGGACAGTGATGTGCCCATGATTCGTTGCGAAAACGTCACTAAGACCTATTCCAAACAAGATCGCCCTGCGCTCGATTCAGTCACCCTTGAGGTGGCCAAGGGGGAGTTCGTCTTCTTGGTGGGCCAGTCCGGATCAGGTAAATCCACCTTCCTTCGTCTCATTCTGCGCGAAGAGAAAGTCACTTCGGGACGGATGTACGTGGCGGGCAAAGATCTCAGTACCCTCTCGCAATGGAAGGTGCCCGAGTTTCGTCGCGGTATCGGCACGGTCTTTCAGGATTACCGCCTTCTGCCGAACAAGACCGTCAGTGAAAACGTAGCTTTCGCCATGCAGATTGTGGGAGCAGCGCCAAAAGAGATCGCTCGCGAAGTCCCCGAGGTTCTCGAGCTCGTAGGGCTAGATGATTACGGCCATCGCATGCCGGCCGAACTCAGCGGTGGCGAACAACAACGCGTCGCAATCGCCCGGGCCTTCATTAATAAGCCACAAATTCTTATTGCTGATGAGCCGACTGGAAATCTCGACCCCACGATGAGTGTGGGAATTATGAAACTTCTCGACCGAATTAATCGCACGGGTACTACCGTGGTGATGGCAACGCATGATGACAAGATTGTCGATCAAATGCGCAAACGCGTGATTGAGCTCGAAAACGGCATAGTAGTCCGCGATCAGGTTCGCGGTATCTACGGATATAGCGGGTGATCTGATGCGTGCAGGATTTGTAACTAAGGAGGTCCTGAACGGGCTTCGCCGCAATATCACTCTCACTATTGCGGTGGTGATCACCGTTGCTATTTCCCTTTCGTTGTTGGGTGTTGGCTTGCTTGCTAATAGCCAAGTGCGAGTCATGAAGGATTATTGGTACGACAAGATCGAGGTATCCATCTTCTTATGTGGACAGCTTTCAGATAGCCCCACCTGTTCTGGCGGGCCAGTCACCTCTGAACAACGTGCGCAGATCGAAAGTGACTTGAAGGCCCTGCCTATCGTGGCCAACGTGTACTACGAATCTCAAGCAGAAGCGTTTATTCGATTCAAAGAACGATTCAAGGGAACTGCGCTTGTAGATAACGTCACGGCGGATCAGTTGCCGGAGTCTTATCGAGTTAAATTGAAAGATCCCAAGCAATTTGCCATTGTGCAGAGCGCCTTTAGCGGGCGGCCAGGAATTGATTCCGTACAGGACCAGCGCACAATCCTCGATAAGTTCTTCAAACTTTTGGGTGTGCTCCGCGATGGCGCATTGGCGATCGGTTTAATCAGCGTACTTACTGCCGCGCTCCTTATTTCCAATACGCTGCGTATCGCAGCATTTAATCGCCGTCGCGAGACAGGTGTGATGCGCCTCGTAGGTGCTTCGAATTTCTCGATTCAACTCCCATTCTTATTGGAAGGCCTGATCTCTGCCATCATTGGCTGGGGCATAGCTACCGGCATTCTTTCCGCTCTCAAATCATTGGTCGACGCCCGCGTCGCGCCCCTGCTGACATTCACAAACTTCTTCGGCTGGGCCGATGTGTGGAATGCCAGCCTCCTACTCTTGCTCACCGGGCTTGTGGTTTCGGCGATTGCCTCGTTCCTCACGCTGCGCAAGTACCTCAAGGTCTAGTAAATCGCCCGACTACACTAGGCCTATGAAACGGGTCGTGGGTGGCGGGCGAGGCACGCTGATACGCGTAGTTCTCGTGCTACTGCTTGCCGTAGGAGCCTTTGGGGCGGGACGCCTCACCCATCCCAGTTCCGGCGTTCTCGACGAGGCGCAGGCATCTATTTCGCGGTATGGAAATAAGGGTGCGACTCAAGAATTGCTCCGCCGTGCTGCAATCGAGGGCATGCTGCGAGCTTCTGGCGACCGCTGGTCAAGTTATTACGGAGTCCACGAAGTCAGTACTTTCGATCAAGCTCTCGCCGGACGCTACACAGGTGTGGGGCTATGGTTGCGCGCTGGAAAAGCTGGGGGCGTTGAAGTAGCAAGTGTGATTGCTTCCTCTCCCGCAGAGAGAGCTGGCGTGCTCGCAGGCGATTCCATCATTTCCGCCCAAGGAGTTGACGTGAGCGGTTCGTCAGTTCCTGTGGTGTCAGCACTTTTGCGTGGAGATGCTGATAGCAAAGTCAGTATTACGGTGGTTCGTGCCGGAGAAGAAATCGATTTTACGCTTCCACGATTTACAGTTACCTCCGAGGATGTCACTGCAGATTCTCTAAAGAGTGGTGTTTTATTGATTCGAATAAACGCTTTTACTCGCGGAGTAGGTAATCAGGTTGCCGAGATCCTTGCCAGATCTCCTCATAAAGGGGGCGTCGTTCTCGACTTACGAGATAACCCGGGCGGATTGGTTGAAGAGGCCGTTGCGGTGGTGAGCGCCTTTGTGAGTGGCGGCGCTGTGGTCAGTTACGAGCGTCGCGGCCAAGAGAGTGTTGTCATGGAGGCCACCGAAGGAAGTAATGAGCATGGCTCTTTGGCAGTTGTAGTAAATGCCCAATCTGCGAGTGCTTCAGAGATTGTGGCGGCCGCCCTCCAAGATCGAAATAGAGCGGTCATTGTAGGAATCAAGACATTTGGTAAGGGTACGGTTCAAGAACCACAACTCCTTTCAGATGGTTCAAGTATTCAACTATCCGTAGGTAGATACCGAACGCCATCTGGACGGTACCTTGAGGGCGCAGGCGTCCAACCAGATGTTCTTTCGCCAAGTTCAAAGTCGATCGCCCGGGCAATTTCCATTGTGAAGAGTCTGAATACAATCGCTGGCCCGGGGGGCAAGGGCTAATGAAAGAAGTAGGTAAGAAACTCATCGCGCAAAATAAGAAGGCGCGACACGATTACTTCATCGAAGACGTTTACGAGTGCGGCATGGTGCTCGTAGGAACTGAAGTGAAGTCACTCAGGGCCGGCAGAGCATCGTTGATCGATGGATACGCCACGATCGAAAACGGCGAAGTATGGCTACATGGAGTGCATATCCCTGAGTACACCGAGGGCACTTGGACTAATCACGAGCCTAGGCGTAAGAGAAAATTGCTTTTGAACAAGGCTGAGATTTCAAAACTCATCGGCAAGACCAAAGAAGGTGGAGCCACCATGGTGCCACTCTCTCTCTACTTCAAAGATGGCAAAGCAAAAGTCGAGATCGCATTAGCTCGTGGCCGCAAGCAGCACGATAAGAGAGCTGCCCTCATGGAACGCCAGGTCGGGCGCGAGACGAGCCGAGAACTTTCACGTGAAAGAAGCGGCAAGAGCGCGCGCGACAATAGGCGTGAACGCTAGGCATTTGTCCGCTTTTATACGCCTAAAATCGTCTTAAAGCCTGGGGTGGCGTACGATATTGGCACGTGCGATTCATACACGGAAACCCTGCTTACGACCTCACCTATGACGATGTTTTCATGGTGCCGTCTTCATCTGAACTTTTGAGCCGACTCGATGTAGATCTCGCGAGTTATGACGGCACTGGGACCACTATTCCGCTTGTTGTTTCCAATATGACAGCGATTTCAGGGCGTCGTATGGCCGAAACCATTGCGCGCCGCGGTGGTATTGCAGTCATCCCACAAGATATTCCGCTTGATGTCGTGAAAGATGTCATTGCGTGGGTGAAGTCGCGTCACATCGTTTTTGATACGCCGATGACGCTCTCTCCGCAGGATACGGTGGCAGATGCGCTCGATCTTATTTCCAAGCGGGCACACGGGGCGCTTGTAGTCGTCGATGGGGGTAAGCCTGTCGGCATCATCACGGAGGCAGATTGTCACGGGGTCGATCGCTTTACACAACTGGCGCAAGTGATGAGCGCCGACCTGGTCACGCTTTCGCAAGATACCGATCCCATTGCGGCATTCGAGACCCTCAATAATGAGCGTCGGCGTTTAGCCCCGGTGGTCGACAAGAGTGGCAACTTGGTCGGCATATTGACACGTACAGGTGCGCTCCGGGCTACCTTGTACGACGCCGCACGAGATAGCCAAGGCAAGCTCTGTATCGCCGCAGCGGTCGGCATTAATGGGGATGTGGCGGGTAAAGCAAAGGCTCTGCTCGAGGCTGGGGTAGATACTCTCGTTGTTGATACTGCCCACGGGCACCAACGCAAGATGATCGAAGCGTTGAAGGCGGTACGCGCTCTCCATCCAAAAGTTCCCATTGTCGCTGGAAACGTGGTCACAGCAGAAGCGGTTCGCGATCTCGTTGCTGCAGGTGCAGACATCATCAAAGTGGGTGTGGGACCGGGCGCCATGTGTACTACTCGTATGCAGACCGGGGTGGGTCGTCCACAATTCTCCGCAGTGCTTGAATGTGCTCAAGCTGCGCGCGACTTAGGTAAGCATGTCTGGGCAGATGGCGGCGTCCGTCATCCACGAGATGTCGCGCTTGCACTGGCTGCAGGTGCATCTAACGTCATGATCGGCTCCTGGTTTGCAGGAACATTGGAGTCTCCTGGAGATCTCCATGTCGATGCGCAAGGCCGTCAATACAAGGAGTCTTACGGGATGGCCTCCTCGCGCGCGGTAGCGGCGCGTACTGTAACCGAAGGTGCATTTGATCGTGCGCGGAAGGCGCTCTTTGAGGAGGGAATCTCCACCTCTCGCATGTACATCGACCCAGCGCGTCCAGGGGTGGAAGACTTGGTGGATTCGATCATTGCCGGTATTCGCTCTGCGTGCACGTACGCTGGCGCCTCGTCGCTTGCTGAGTTGCATGAACGTGCCGTGGTGGGTGTGCAATCTGCGGCTGGTTACGCCGAAGGTCGCCCGCTCCACACTTCTTGGTAATCCCCGCCCGAAGTTAACTAATCGATTCGCAGAGCGCATCAATAGTTGCAGAGTTCTCTTCAATGAGATTTCTTGCTATTGATTCGAGGGCGGAAATCGTTTCGGGACGAGCATCGTCCAACGAAGTACGCCCGCTTGCCAGGGTCGGTGTTAAGCGGAAGTAATTTTCCGGACGCAGGATGTGTGTCATTTGCCAGTCGATGGCATGGTTGCCGGCGTGGGCGCTGATATCGATGATGGGTCTGGCCCAACTTGCTAATCCCCATTCGCGAACTTCTTCGAATTGCAGCGAACGAGAGACGGCGCCGGTCCCGAGGGAAACAATTGTCATATCATCTTCGTCAAAGCCCAATGACTGCGCATGTGCGTAGGCGCACATCGTAGGGTTATTGGCAAAAACACCACCGTCAATGAAGGTGAGTTTGTCGGGGGATTCGAGGCGGGCGGCAGGTTCGAAGTATGTGGGAGCGGCGCTGGTGGCTCGCGCGACGAAACGCATGAAGTGATCGTTGCGCGGATTTGCGCGTGCATCATGTCGAGTGAAGAAATGTGGTTCAGCTCGCTCCACTTCGTAGGCGGTGATGAGAACTTCGGTGAGCGCATCACTGAGCATTGCTTCGCCGAAGAGCTCTTCTAGAACGTTTTCAATTCCATCGCTTGAGTACCGCTCATGTGCAAGCCCTTTGATGACATCGAGCATCTTAAAACGTGAACTATCGAAGATCTTCCCGTATGCCGGTCCATAGAAGTCCGCGAGGGCAGCGGCAGACCATCGTGGTTTTCCGTTCTCTGCTGGCAAAGAGAGGGCTAATGCGAGGTGACCTCCTGCGGAGGTGCCGGAGATGAGGTCGAAGAGCTCGCTGACTGGTTTTCCGGTGCGGCTCTCAATCTCTGCGATGACCATCCCCGGGATGATGCCTCGAACGCCACCACCATCGATAGAGAGAATCTTCATGCACTCAGATTAGTCGGAATCACTCACAGCACGTTGCAAGGTGGCAGTAAATGCTTCTAGCGGTTGCGCCCCAGATATGCCCAACTTCATGTCGATCACAAAGAAAGGTACGCCAGTGGCGCCAAGTTGGGCTGCGAGTTGAACGTCTGCAGCTACCTCACTTTCGAAAGCGGTGGAGTGGAGAATTTCCGACGCTGTTGAGGTGTCGAGACCTGCTCTGGCCACTAAAGGTAAGAGATCTGCTTCGGTGAAGAGCGGAAGCTCCTTCTCGAAGTAGCCGGAGTACATGGATTCAAGAAGTGGGTCTCCCTCTCCGAGAGATTGTGCCCAGAGCAGAAGACGATGAGCATCTCGCGTGTTTCCGGAGAGGGTGTTGTCAAGTTTGTACTGCAGACCTTCTTCGGCGGCGATTGCATTTACTCGCTCGTGCATTTCTCGGTAGGCGTTATCGTCGAGGCGATACTTCTCTTTCAGAAGTTGCTCGGTAGGGGTAACTACTCCGCTTGGCCAATCCGGTTGCAACTGGAAAGCACGATGGCGCACAAAGGCCTCAATTTCGGTGGCCTGTAGCGCGCGCTGTAGTCGACGACGGCCGATGAAGCACCAGGGGCAGACGACGTCAGACCATACATCGATAATCATTCGTTCCTCGTTCTAATTGATGAAGTGGGTCTCGTTGGTGGGGGCTAAGTTGACACTTGATTCGAGTACCTCTTCGGTGACGGGATTTATTTTGAAGGTGAAATGCCAGAGACCGCGCTCGCCTCGGGCGACCTGCGTTACGTGTGAAGTGCCATCTCCACGCACATACTCATCCGTAAGGGCTAAAGGACCATCAAGAGATGCCGCCGTGATGGCTGCTTGTGAGAAGTGTTCCTGCGCACGTGTCGCGAGTTCTTTATGGGGGTATTGGACACTGGTGATATTGATCGTTTGTAACTTGGGTGGATTTTCCGGTGTGAGTTGCAGAAAAATGTTGAGGTGTCCGCTCTTTCCGGGTTCATTCCATGCCACCTGCGCCGATGACGGGGTGCGCAATTGCATTACTTCACCACCGAGGAGGCCACCGATGGCATCAATAGCTGTCGCGATCGACAATTTACGGCTCTCCCGCGGTTGATCCATATCAACGTTGCTCGCAAAGAGTTGATCGGCCTCTTCGTCATTCCATGTGCGCAGAAGTGAGCGCACCCTTTCTTGTGCGGCGAGAGTGGCTGGCCATGTGGCTACGTGATGTGAGCGCACGTCGAGCTGTCGCAGGAGCGCGAGATGTGCGTGCTTGCCGGCGCGTGAGGCCCAGGCATACGTGGAATTCGCTAAGGCAATAAGCCCATACCCGGAAGCGAGGTGCCAACGCATGTGCGATCCATACCCCGGGTAGCCACCGGAGTGACCGGCGGTTACTCCAAAGCGCACATCACTTTCATTTACTAACCCAAAGCCATAAGCCAGGGTTTCGCCATCAGAGGCCGCGTCACTGAAGGGAAGGTGGGCGTTCGGCGGAATAATTCGGTATCCCTGCTGCATCTCGCGCCGTGATGCACGCGATTGGAGAATTCTCCAGCGTTCGAAAAATCCAACTCTTCCCAATTGCCATCTACTTTCTTGTGCCCCCGAGTGAGGAGAGCATCTCCCAATTCATTTCTGCTAAAGCGCGTATTTTTCATGCCCAGTGGCTCGAGAAATCGGGAGCGCACGAAATCGGTGAAATAGATTCCGCTCACGCGGCTCACCACCCGACCAGCAAGAACGTACGCAAGGTTGGAGTATTCAAAGCGAGTTCCGGGAATATGTGCGAATGCGAATCCGCGAGAAATGAGTACGCCTAATTCGTCAGGCGTCATCGCTTCTTGGCGATCGGCCCAGGGATCGTCGGTTGGAAATCCGGGGCTCATAGTGAGCATGAGACGCAATGTGAGCGCGGGGGAGTCACTCGATGGTAAGGCCACAGCTGACATTTCCGGAAGATAAGTTGTGATTGGTTCATCGAGATCGAGTTGGCCTTCATCGCGCAGGAGTAGCACTGCAGCGGCGGTGAAGCTCTTGGTCATCGAAGCAATGCGGAAGATACTCTGCGAGTGTGGAAGTGTCCCGCCGTTACGCGTGATGCCATAGCCACCAGAGTGGATGAGTTTCCCGCCGTGTGTCACACCGTAGGCAACTCCAGGTGCGACATCATCTTCTACGAACTTTTGGAAGATGGCATCGACTAAAGAAAAATCAGGCTGTACCACCAGCACTCCTATTTGAGCTGTGCCGAGAAGAACGAGAGTGTGCGCTCCCATGAAAGTTCTGCATGCACTGCGTCGAATACTTCAGGTCGATCACTGTTGAAGAAGGCATGATCACTTCCTGCGTAATCGAATGCCTCAGCGCTTCCGCCTGCTTCGCGAATGGCAACGAGCGCACTCTGAATACCAGGTGCCGCCGAAGTTCCATCATGTTCGCTGCAATGAATGATGGCGGCCTTATTTGTGTAGTTCGACCATTCGGGTGACATTTTTGTCCACGGAATTCCTGGGTAGTAACCCACGGTGGCCGTTACCAAAGGGGAGAGGGTGGCGCTCCAGAGCGCGAGTGATCCTCCGAGACAGAAGCCGACCGCCCCGATACCTTTTGCGGTGACTTCACTTCGTGATGCGAGATAGGTGGCAGCGCCAGCGATATCTTTTGCAGCGGTGTCCATGGCCAGACCCATCATGAGGCGCATTGCTTCATCAGGCTCTGTGGTCTGTGTGCCGTGATACAGGTCGGGTGCAAGAGCGACGTACCCGTGTGCAGCAAACCGGTCCACGACATCGGTGATATGTCCAACGAGACCCCACCACTCTTGAATGACGATGATGGCCCGTCCATTCGGCGATACAGGGAGGGCTAAGTAGCCATCGCAATTACTGCCGTTGCTCGGGAAGGTGATTTTTTCGCCCATCTTGTCCTCCATCGGTGCGGTAGATGCCTTACTCTCACGCTCGCTGCCAGCGTTGGCAAGTTGTCTAAATAAGTTCGGTGTGTCGCCCCTTGCCAAGTTTGCCTAGGCGACTTACGTTCGTTGCATAGCCTCAAGGTGAGGCGCGAAAGGGAAGCAACAATGAGCGTCATGGATGGCGAGCAAAACAACGCTAATCAGCCAGCCCAAGAGCCTCCGGCAGCGGAGGCTCCATCTCAGCCTGTAGCACCTGCAGCTGAGGCCACTGCACCTGTTTCTGCGCCAGTTGCTGCTCCTGTTTCGGGAGCCACGCCACCACCTACGCCTCCTGCTTTTGCGCCAAATTCTCCACAAGGTGGAATGCCTCAAGGCGGAATGCCTCAAGGCGGAATGCCGCAAGGTGGAATGCCAATGCAGGGTGGAATGCCACAAGGTGGAATGCCACAGGGTGGAATGCCTCAAGGTGGAATGCCAATGCAGGGCGGAATGCCACAAGGTGGAATGCCGCAAGGTGGAATGCCACAGGGTGGAATGCCACAAGGCGGAATGCCAATGCAGGGTGGAATGCCAATGCAGGGTGGAATGCCA
>RGER01000280.1 GCA_009917815.1 Actinomycetota bacterium | reverse complement strand
GCCGCCACCGGAGTGGTAGCCAACCATCGCTATACCCCCGCCGCTGGACTTCCGGAGATGCGCGAAGCAGTAGTGGCCAAGACAGTGCGCGACTCCGGCTATGCCATCACCGCCGACCAAGTCTTGATCACCAATGGCGGCAAGCAAGCCGTCTACCAAGCCTTTGCCACCCTCGTGGGGGCCGGCGATGAAGTACTCCTCCCCTCTCCTTACTGGACCACCTACCCAGAGTGCGTCAAGCTCGCAGGCGGTACCGCTATCGAAGTATTCGCCGGCGAAGAGAGCGGTTATCTCGTTTCCGTAGAACAACTCGAAGCCGCCCGCACTTCAAAGACAAAGGCCTTGCTCTTCTGCTCACCTTCAAATCCCACTGGCGCGGTTTACTCACGCGAGCAAGTAGAAGCGATTGGTAAGTGGGCTTTGAAGCACGGCATCTGGGTAATCACAGATGAAATTTATGAACACCTACTTTATGACGGCGCCACCGCGCCAAGCATGCCAGTCGTTGTTCCAGAACTTGCTGACACATGCGTCATCTTGAACGGCGTTGCAAAGACGTACGCGATGACCGGTTGGCGCGTGGGCTGGATGATTGGCCCCAAGGATGTCATCAAAGCTGCAAGCAATTTGCAGTCACATCTCTCAAGCAACGTATCAAACGTTTCGCAACGTGCAGCCATCGCGGCGCTACAAGGTGACCTCACTGCGGTAGATGCGATGCGGGTGGCCTTTGATCGTCGTCGCAAAATCATGGTGAAGATGCTCAACGAAATTCCTGGTGTGCAATGTCCAACTCCACTCGGTGCCTTCTATGTGTATCCATGCGTCAAGGATCTGCTCGGCAAAGAAATACGCGGAAAGCGTCCGCAGACTTCAGCAGAGCTTGCGAATTTGATTCTTGAAGAGGTTGAGGTTGCTGTTGTAACCGCGGGCACCTCCACCGGCAGCTCCTGCACTTGCCAACCGAGCAGGCTGGCCACTTCACCTACCGATGTCGTTGGACCACATGCTTCGAAAATCCCGTAAGTAGTAGCGCCGTCGGTAAGAAGGCGTACGGCCGCTTGCCCTACATCGGCTAAGTCCACAAAAGAGAATGGCGCATCGGCTCGATACGGTAGGGCCCCCACGACCTCTGGAGTGAAATTCTGCGCATAGGGACCAGGTTGCAGAATCGCCCACTCTAATCCGGAGTTAATAATGACTTCTTCAGCTCGCGACTTGGCCAAGTGGTGGGGCATCGCACTTAATTGCGGTTGCAAAACAGAGTGGAAGACGACTCGAGTCACTCCCGCTTGGCGCGCAGCCTCGACTACTCGCTTCGCGATAGCAACTTCATCTGGATGAAAATTGGGAGCGAGCGCGTAAAGCGCGTGGCAACCACGGAGTGACTCTACTAATCCAGCACCGGTATTGAGATCGATGTCGGCGCGAGTGAGTGATCGGCTTTCCAAATGCCGGGCGGCGAGAGCGCCCAAAATGGCTTGGCCGGTTTTCCCTGCGCCGCCGATGACCGCGGTACTACTCATAACTGTGCTCCCACAATTCGCACCTCTGGCTGCAAGGTGATACCAAAACTTTGCTCAACACGTGCGCAAATCGTCCGAGCAGCATCAATGATCTCTTCGCCGGATGCCTTTCCCGTGTTGGTAAGTGCCAAGACGTGCTTAGACGAAACCGCGGCGTGACCAAAGCGCTCGCCTTTGCTAGTGCCCGATCTTTCAATTAACCACGCAGCTGATGTTTTGACTCTGCCATCTTCTTGCTCCCAGG
>RGER01000279.1 GCA_009917815.1 Actinomycetota bacterium | reverse complement strand
GACCATGTATATGTGGTTAGGACATTTTCAAAGTTTTTGGGGATGTGCGGGTTTAGGCTCGGCTACATCATCTCTTCTAAAAAGAACACGGACGGGTTCCTAAACGAGAGGATCCCCTACTCCACAAGCTCTCTTGCAACAGAGCTGATGGTAAATCTTCTGACCAATCATAAGCAGGCTCTCTATGAAACGGTGCAGAGAGTCATTCAGGGCAAAGCCTACTTTGAGAGCCAGATTCCGTGCATCCCTACTTACGGGAACTACTCCCTAGCTAAGATGCTCCCGGTGCGGTTTAAGCTTTTGGCCTCGTACAAAGAGGTCATGGGGCTTTTTAGGGTTTCCTCAGGTAGCGAAGAGGTGATGAAAGAGGTTCTGATGGCGTGTAAGGAGCCTGTGGAATAATTTGCCCTTTTCGGTAAAAACCAAGCTACAATTCTCCTAAGACAAGGGGAAACACACTATGGTTAAGAAGATTCAGAAAATTACGCGCGCGGGTGAAAAGAAGGCTCAGCCAGCAGCAAAGTCTAAGAAGGTTGAGAAGGCCGCACGCACCAACGAAAAGAAGCCGTTTCTTGCGAAGCTTAAGCGTCTAGGTAGGTGGAAGAGCCTTAAGGTTTTTAACACGCTTGGCGCGCACAGTAATGATTTTGTTCCTTTTAGTTTGGGGGCTCTTTCAGGCGCTACGGTTTTTGTGTTCGTTGGTATTTTTGCAGGCAAGCATTTGAGTGGTCCTGCTTGCATGGCAGAGGCAAAAGTTGAGGCTGCAAAGACGATTTGCCAGAACCTGGTGGATCGTGCGGTGTCTGAGCGTTGCGACGGTCTAAAGAAGAAGGATGCAGAGGAATGCAAAGCCTACATCGAGGCCCAGGCTGCTCCGGCATGCAGCGATCTGGTTGAGCTTGAGCTTCTTGAGGCGCAGGCCGCAGAAACCTGTAAGAAGTAGACAGGGAGCCTACCCCGGCATACTTTGGGTTTATCTATGGTTGAGCTAACCTCTCCTTTTACGGACAAAATTTGTTACTACCTTAATTCAGGTGCTGTGGGTGATTTGGTCGCTGCGTCTGCAGTCATTCAGCACGCGATTGAGACTTATCACAAGCCAAGGAACGTTGATTATCGTGTGGCGATGCAGGAGCATTTTCGAGACTTGCTCCCACAGGTTCCCGACGAGAAGATTACGGATCTAGAGGGTGCGTTTAAGTTAGACGGCTTTGCCATTCGGATGCTGAATATGACTCGTCCTGTGCAGCTTCCTAATGTAGCTATCCTAACGCCATCTAGGTTTCATTTGGTGCAGTACGCGTCGGTGGGACTTCTTGCGCGAGTGGTTCCGCTTGAGAAGGCACCCTATGTGCCACTTAAGGAAGTGTCGGTCACGAAGTTTGGGATCCCCTTTGATAAGGCGGTGGTGCTGGTAGTGACTTATCGGGACGCATCTCGGATGTGGCCAGGTGAGGAGATCAAGAAGACTGCCAAGGCTGTTAGTGAGATGGGGCTTACGCCTGTTTATGTTGGTAAGACCGGCGCAATTGCTAACTGGAAAGAGCATCTAGCAAAGACGGAATTTGAGTACCCTGGGTTTGGAATTAACCTAATTGATAAGACAACGCTTGCTGAGATGGCCTCGATCATGGGGAAGTCTCGTGTGGTGGTTGGGATGGACTCGGGGCCTTTACATGTTGCGATGTCAACGAACGCACCCGTGGTGATGGGGTTTACGAACGTTTCTCCTGACCTTAGGATTCCGTATCGAAAGGAAGCTCCGACGAT
>RGER01000278.1 GCA_009917815.1 Actinomycetota bacterium | reverse complement strand
CAACCGTGAATGTGTCACGCAGCAGACCCACCTTCACACTGATTGACACGCTTGAGGGAGACGGTCAGAGCTCACTCATCTTTCAGAGTGCTGGGGCACCGACGTACTCATTTTCATGTAATGAGTCAGAGCGAGCAACATGTACGAAGGCAATTGACGCCTACGTGACAAAGGCGAGCGAATTACGTTCCGAGGCGCTTCGTGAGGGGCTCATGACATTGAGTTCTGTACTAACCGAAACCAACAAGTCATTGAGTGATCCGTCTCTTGAACTGAAGCAGTCGGCAATAAAGGCTCTACTTCAGAATACTGAGATGCCTCTGGTGCTGATTTCCGAATATGAGGAGGCCCGTGGAGCAGTAGTTAACACAGTCAGCAGGCCTACTTACTCTTTCGGAATAGGTGCAGGATTACTTGTCTCCGCTCTAATTCTTTTGCAGCTCGCTCACTCTGATACAAGAGTTCGTTCATTGAATACCCTCAGTCGGCTAGTGGGTCAGCAAAGAACACTCGGTTCAATATCGTTCCATGCCAATGAACTATCGGAACGGCAGGTTGTCATCTCGATTCGGCGGAAACTTACTGAAACTGGTGCCAGTCAACTCCGATTCATTCCGATACGAGATGATGTAGGAGACGCAAGCCTGTTAGAACGTCTTGCAAAACTTACGCAGGCCGCGACCCATACTTCGTTACCCGCAACCAAGATTCCACTCGACGATTTGACCAGACCAAGCTCTGATGAACTCGATATCTTCATCGTGCAACGTAACCGAGATCGCCGAGCCGACGTCATGGAGGCGAAGATGTTGGCACAACGTTCGCCGCGAAAGTCGGCTGGCTTCCTGCTCGTGGACTGAACCCGCTACCAACCACAGTGGTAGTGAGTCCCCACACCAGTAGTGCCCACAAGAAATGGGAGCCAATGAAAAAGGATTCCTGAGTCGCGGCTGCTAGAACGAAGATTGCGATGGCAACAGCTGCTCGCGACGAAGAAGACTTGGCCACAGACTCTTGGGGATGACGCTGAAACTTGAGCAGACTTGAGCAAACCCAGCAGAGAAACAGGAATGCTGCGAGGACGCCTCCGCCTAGTAGAAGGTCAAAATAACTGCTGTGGCTCCAGGAGTTCTCCCACGTGACCTCCCACCACGCGCCTTGTCGACGAAAGTGGGGTACCCTCCAAGCGGCTTGCCAACCCCAACCCAGCCACGGGTGCATCAAGAATCCTGACCAGTTAAGTGACCACAACGGAGTTCGAGCGCTAAAGGTATCTACGCGATTGACCAAAGTAAGTGCACCGAGACCTTCTCGGAGTAGCACTCCAATAATCACCGCCGACAGTAAGACAATAAATGTCAAGAGGCGTCCTGCGTGCCAATCTCTAGTCTGAGAGACTGGCCCGAAGAGAGTTAGGGAGACAAGAGTCATCACTACTAAAGCGACCGTTAGTGCACCGACGGAAGTAACCGATTCCGAACGAAAGAGCACGAAACCGAAGGCTGTACAGAGAAGAAGCAGCCCTCCACTTACCAATGCGCGGACAAGGACCCGAAAATCCTTCCATTGAACTAGCGAGATGACCGACAACATCCCAACGGCAGACACAGGGGCGAGAGAGTTGCGATTGAAGTAGATGCCGATCCAGTAGCCCTCATCTACATTCCGGGCTCCTTCCCAAAGTCGCACTACTGCGAGATACGACAACCAGGAACCTGTGCCCATTGCAATCACCAACTGCCACAGCACGGCACGCACGCTGAAAGTGACG
>RGER01000277.1 GCA_009917815.1 Actinomycetota bacterium | reverse complement strand
CCCAAAGCAAGCGCTTTGGTCGTGCAGCAATTGCTACTTCCGTAGCGGCAGGACTTGTGGTCTCAGGCCTCATGTCTTCGTCAATCGGAACAGCAAATGCAGCAGGTCCAAAGACTGGCGGAACCCTGATTCTGCTAGAGCACACCCCTAAGTTGGATCACCTCGATCCAAGCCGCATCTACACAGGTCGCGACTTGGCATTTGAGAACTCCTTCTTTATCCGCACCTTGGTTGCCTACAACCCAGTTCCTGGTGCCGCTGGCGCTGGCTTGGTCGCTGACCTTGCTACCAACACTGGTGTCCCAAGCAACGAAGCAAAGACCTGGAAGTTCACCCTGCGCCCAGGTACCACCTTCGAAGATGGAACCAAGATCACTTGTGAGCATGTGAAGTACGGCGTCTCTCGCGTATTCGCATCTGACATCATCACCGATGGTCCTGGCTACCTTCAACAGTGGCTCGATCTCGGCAAGGTGGAGTACAAGGGTCCATACGCTAAGGACACTGCCGGACAGGCTGCTTTCGATAAGGCCGTTACCTGCTCTGCAGATAACCGCACTATCACCTTCAACCTCAATAAGTCGGTTGCTGACTTTAACTACCTCGCTACCTACGGTGTTATCTCGCCAATCCAAGCAAAGCTCGATAAGGGCGATGCGTACGACCTTCGCCCACAGGCAACAGGTCCGTACAAGATTGCGGAAAACACCTCGAACCAGCTCAAGCTCGTTCGTAACCCCAAGTGGAGCAAGGCATCTGACTCAATCCGTACTCCTTATCCAGACCAAATTGTGATGAAGTTCGGTCTCGATGAGCAAGTGATGGATCAGGTCTTCTTGAACGACACGATGTACAACGCCGTGAACTTCGATGGCCCACTTCCTGCCAACAAGGATGAGTTCTTCCAGAATGACAAGTACAAGGATCGTCGTATCAACACCAACGACCCTTACTCACGTTACTTGGCATTCAACGTAAAGAAGATGCCATGCCTTGAAATCCGCCAAGCGATGTACTATGCACGCAATGCCAAGGCAATCCTTGATTACGCGGGCGGTACCTTCTTCGGTGGAACTTACTCGACTGGCTCCATTAGCCCACTCCTTGGTCTCGATTACGAGCCAACGAAGGTAGTCGGTCCAGGAAGCCCTGACTTCGTTCCCACCGGTAACGTCGCGAAGGCGCAAGCCTTGATGGATAAGGCAAAGACCGTATGTCCTGCTGAATATAAGCATGCAACTGTTGATGGCATCGTCATCGACGTTTCGCAGAGCGTTACTCTTCAGGACACCATCCCGATCAACACTGCCGCTTGGGCACGTGTCGGAATCAAGGTCTCCTACAACATCATCAAGAGCGGTTACTACTCAACCGTTCTTAACCCTGCAAAGCAGAGCGATATGTCGAACTCCGGCTGGGGTGCTGACTGGGCAAATGCCTCGACAGTTATTCCTGAGCTCTTCACCCTCGAAGGCGGATTTAACCTCTGCCAGAACGGTGACGATCCTGCATACAAGGACTTCAAGGCTGCAGTTGATGTAGCTATGAAGACCACGGATCGTGCAAAGCAAGCCGCAATGTGGAAGGCGCTCGACAAGACAGCCATGGAGCGTATGTGGATCCTGCCTACTAACTACGGCAAGAGCCAATACATCTGGGGCAAGGGAGTGGGTGGCGCCTTCTTCTGGCAGCCACAAGGCACCCTCGCTTGGGGCAAGCTCTACATCAAGTAAGTTCGCGTGAAAAGTTTCCTCGGGGCGCATATGCGCCCC
>RGER01000276.1 GCA_009917815.1 Actinomycetota bacterium | reverse complement strand
GGTCGCTTTGCCGCTTAGGCGCAAAGCTTTGCCTGGGTCGCTTTGCCGCTTAGGCGCAAAGCTTTGCCTGGGTCGCTTTGCCGCTTAGGCGCAAAGCTTAGCCCTGCTTCGTAACGCTCACACGAACATTCGAGCTTGACGATGGTGTCGGAGAGCTAGCACCCTCACGACGCACATTTACAATCGTATTAGGCGCGACACCTCCTGGGGCGCGTTTAGTTCCAGAAGCTGAGGAAGATCTGCTTCTGAGAGCCTGACCCACAGAAGGCAAGTTGAGTCCACGCATTGCCGATTCACGCGTATCCACTGCTATTGTGGCCGGCGCACCGGGTATAGGCGGCTGGACCAACTCTGTGGGGGAAGAAACACCTACGCTCATAGGAATCACAAGAACAGGTTGACTCGATGTCTGTACATTTACAGATGAGCTTCTCTGCGGTGGCGCTGCCTGTCCACCCCCTCCTTGGGCGGCTGCTGGAGCACCCTCATCCGCAAATGGCAACCCCTCCAAATCATCTTCTTGTAGACCTGTGGTAGCGACTTCTGTAGGGGCCTTAGCCACATTACTCTCTGTAGCTCCAGAGCTCCCTATATCCGCCGCCGTAACCCCTGCTGGAAGTTCGACGGTCATCAGATTCTTCTCAGGAAGAGCCACCACAGAAGGCTTCTCTTCCTCCTTCTTCTCTTCCTCCTCCTTCCCCTCATCTGCGCCCAAGGCAACCAGCTCTTCCGGTGATACTTCAGGCTCTTCCGGGGGAACAATCATCTCAGGTATCTCCGTATCAAGCAATACACGCTCAGGCAGTGTCGTAGATAGTAGGCGCTCTTCCTCATCCGCCGTTAACTCTCCCAACGGCGGCCCACGGAATTTCTTTACATCCTTCTCCGTCAAGACCCGCATGCCCATATTCAAGTACGCCCCCATTTCCTGGTCCAAAAGTTTAAAGGCATAGGGAATCTCCACCTTCGAAAAAGTCGCCACACTCCGCTTCATAGGAGGCAGAATCTCCAGCGTATTCGCCGTCTCGCCAATATATTTCACTGGCCCGTCACATGACGGGCAAATGGTCAGTCCTTCCTTTTCATTATAAATAGGAATCGTGCCGCATCCATTACAGATGATTGTGCTATAACCATCGGCGCGTTTCATCAGCGACTCGCGCAGGAAATCTGAGATACCATGCCCCAAAACGGCGTGGACTTCCATTTCACCCATACGCAGACCTCCCTGGGCACCACGACCCCCTGTAGGTTGGTGTGTGCGCTGCTCTCTTCTACCCTCCGACCGCGCATTCCACTTATCCTCTGGCATATGCTTGAGTCGCATGGTATAGACATTCCCTATAAACATCTGCGTCGGAATCAGCTGTCCACTCATACCATCATACATGAGCTCTTCTCCAAAGGGCTCCATACCCAACTTATCACGCAAGACTGCGCCAATAGCCTCCATAGGGTTCCCGTCATTCATGAAGAGAGTGCCGTTTCCAACTGTGCCTAGACCGGGCGCGGCCTTCCCCACAACCGCCTCAATAAGCTGTGCCACCGTCATACGCGAAGGAATCGCGTGCGGATTCATAATCATATCCACGGGAATACCCTCTTTCGTCCGAGGCATGTCATAGCCGCGCATCAGCATCCCTATTGTGCCCTTTTGACCATGGCGATTTGAGTTGCCGGTCCAGATTGCATTATGAGAAGAACAGGATACATGTTTTACCAAAAATATACCAGACGGTACTGTCAAACAGTGTACACTGCCCGCAGTTGTATCTCTACGATTTTTATTATATATTGCTT
>RGER01000275.1 GCA_009917815.1 Actinomycetota bacterium | reverse complement strand
CGCCGAGCGGGTCGGCGCGCATGCGCACGGGCTCGGGGTGGAAGAGGCGGAAGAAGAGGTGGCTCGCCGGCGTGATCCCGGGCTCGACCATGACCACGCGCCCGCCCGGCCGCAGCACGCGCGTCGCCTCGGCTAGGAAGCGGCGCGGATACGCCAAGTGGTGGAGGACATCGACCATCACGATGCCCGCGAAGCAGCCGTCGGCAAAGGGCAGCGTTTGGGCGTCGGCGACGACATCGAGCCATGGGGTGGCGACGATGTCCGTCGACACGGCGTGCGGCAGCACGGCCTTGAGGTTGCCCGAACCGCCACCGATCTCGAGCACCGGGCCTGTCGGCACGCGCGCGACGATGCGCGCGTAGTAGTCCTCGTAGATCGCGCGCAGGACCGGCTTGCCCATCCAGGCAGCCCGGTAGGATGCCGGTGACGCCTCCACCCCTCAGAGCGCCTTCAGCTTGCGGTACGCGAACAAGACCATGCGCAGCAGAAGGATGCCGTGCCGGAACCTGCTGATCTACCTGAACCCCTCGCCGATCCTGACATAGTTTTAAGACAGAACCAAGATAATCATCCGGCGTTAAGATTGTTGCCCGGATCCAGGGCTCATGGATTTCCTCAATCTTAACGACATCTGGCATGTCGGCAGGGTTGTGAAGAGCAATCTCCTCTCCATTAGTTAAGGTAATTCTGTAAACGACTGATGGCGCTGTAGCGATAAGATCAAGATTAAACTCTCTCTGCAGTCTCTCTTGAATAATTTCTAAGTGTAATAATCCAAGAAAGCCGCAACGAAATCCAAAGCCGAGCGCTGCTGAAGTTTCCATTTCATAAGAAAAACTTGCGTCATTTAGGCGAAGCTTGCCAATTGCAGCACGCAAATCTTCAAAGTCAGCCGCATCGACAGGGAAGAGGCCGCAAAAAACGACAGGCTGAGCAGGTTTAAAGCCAGCCAAAGGCTCTGCAGTAGGTTTTTTTTCGTCAGTGATTGTATCGCCAACGCGCGTGTCAGCCACTTGTTTGATCTGAGCCGTTATAAAACCTACTTCACCCGGACCAAGAGCTGTCACATCCTGCATTTTAGGGCGAAATACGCCAATTTTATCAACTTCATAATGGGCGCCAGCACCCATCATTTGGATCTTTTGACCCTTCTTCAGAGTTCCGTCGAAGATTCTGACTAACACGACAACGCCAAGATATGCGTCATACCAGCTATCTACGAGCAAGGCCTTCAACGGAGCCGCTGCATCGCCTGAAGGAGCCGGAAGGCGAGCAACAATCGCCTCCAGGACATCTGGAATGCCAATACCGGTCTTAGCTGAAATCTGGACGGCCTCAGAAGCGTCCAGGCCAATGACTTCCTCGATCTGTTCCTTGATCCTGTCAGGCTCTGCTGCTGGTAAGTCGATTTTGTTCAAAACCGGCACAATCTCATGGCCGGCGTCTATAGCCTGATAGACATTGGCAAGCGTTTGCGCCTCAACCCCCTGAGAAGCGTCAACAACCAAAAGCGACCCTTCGCAAGCCTTTAAAGACCGAGAGACTTCATAGGCAAAGTCAACGTGACCTGGGGTATCCATCAGATTAAGGACATAGTCCTTACCGTCCTGAGCCTTGTAATGCAGCCTAACCGTTTGAGCCTTAATAGTGATGCCACGCTCACGTTCAATATCCATTGAGTCCAGCACCTGCTCAACCATATCGCGCGCTGCGAGGGTGCCAGTTTCCTGAATTAAACGATCTGCTAGCGTCGATTTGCCGTGATCAATATGGGCTACGATCGAAAAATTACGGATATGA
>RGER01000274.1 GCA_009917815.1 Actinomycetota bacterium | reverse complement strand
TCGGGATTGTACAGAAGCTTGTCTTCGCGCCAACGAGTGGGAGGGCGCCCCACGCCCTTCAAATCAGACTCCACATCTGTGCGCCACTTGCCCGTGACCCAGCCATTGCCGGATTCCTGTAGGCGAGTTGTGGAATTCACAGGAAAACTGTCAAAGCAGTTGCGATAGGGTGTAAAAGCATAGCGACCAGCGTATGTGGAGATTCTCTGGTCGTCGGCTTGATGGACGTCGTCCCATTTGGAGCGCGTCAGATTTGTCTGCTTCGGTTCAATGGAGCACATCTTCGTATTCCTCTAACACAGGGCAATTCAATATTTCTCCGGCCGTAGGCATGTTTCTATCGTCATCGCCTCCGGGGCGAGGGTTGCCGGGTATGCCCACATTTGTGAGTTCTTCAGAGGCTCCTTGTGTAGTGCGATGGTGACCTTCTCCTTGGGCGTATTGCGCTCAATAGTGGCTACAGAGGGATCTGCATGAGCAGGCGCATGCTGGTGTTTCGGGCAGAACGTATTCGCCCTTGTTATCCCACGCAGGTCCGACTCGGTGTCCACCTGGAGCAAGCGGTTCTTATAGGGCACCTCATTGCCCCCCACAATACCAAGGATGTGCTGGGAAGGCCTCGGATGCTCTGCGTAACTGGGCATAAGGCTGTAGGACTGGGGATTCTCCTTTTTCTCCCATCCGTGTTTATCTAGTGTGCCGATTGTCTCCATAGCTTCTGTGAGAAGGTTGGAGAAAATTTCTAGCAATTCACATCGCGCAGATACTGTCTGCTCGGAATTCCCCCGCGGATCCAGCCGGACGCCGCCGACTCCGTCACGAGATGCTTCGGGTCCTGGATATTTTGACGCACGGGCTTAATCAGAGGCTCAAATACGCCGTCAAAGGCCTGCTCGGTGATGGTGCCGCACTCCTTGCCCTCACGCACCTGCTCGGCATGTAGAAGCATGGACTCCACATCAGCATTGCCTCTTCCAGTGCCCATGAAGGGGATGGTTAAGAAGGGGCGCGCCTGGTTACGAATGAGGCAGCGGTTGTTCTTGAACTCGGGCTGATTCTTCAGATAAGACTCGGAATCAATCTCCGTGTTATTCGCCCCGAATCCCTCCCTCGGGTACATAATGAGATTGTCAATCGACATGGGATTCACCCTTCTCGCATCAGGCACGAGATTCGTGACATTGTAGCGACCGGGGCCCACGCTCTGGGAATAATAAGAGGCAATTCCGCAGGCATCGTCGCGTGTGTGCGTTAAGCGGTTGATGTCCATCTAACTGGAGATATTCTAGAATTTTAGTAGGAGCCTCCAAGTAGAAATGGCAGCACAGACACGCAATAAACGCCTCGCAGATAAACTTTGCCGGTGTATAAAAAAGGTGCGGAAGACGGTAAAAGTCAGGGCCAAGTCCTCTAAAGAATCGGCAGCCATAGGAATCTGTGTTCGTTCTGTGCTACAGACCCGGGGTAAGACACTCAGGCGTTTTTCCTGTGGGAAAACGCCTAAATTAAACACTAAGAAGCTCATCAATTTAGCCAAGGAATAGGCGAACCACTGCTATTATGCAGACATGCCTGAGCATTTCCCTCTTTACAAGTCTTACCAGGAATCTTGTATAACCATTCCTGATAACTCTTCTGGTCATTCGGCACAGTCGTAGAAGGCTGTGTCACAAACTGGCGCTGGCTCTGGGATTTTCCGAAGACGTCGGTAGGATCACTGTACCACTGGACACGGAACAGGTCGTCTAGAGCAATCTTGGATTCTGTGCTCGTTATATCGTTGAACACGGTCTTGAGGCCA
>RGER01000273.1 GCA_009917815.1 Actinomycetota bacterium | reverse complement strand
GCAATATGGCCATATTGCCAACAATGGACTCGCACCTCATACTTCGAGAACGTAGCGAACAAGTTGACGGCTCGTTTTTCGAAATCGTCGTGTGGCAACTACCTGAACCGGTACCGCCCTGCACTCATTCATTCAAGTACCGTTTGGTTTGGATCAAGGACGGTCGTAGATGGATCGGTTTCGATAACGAGCGCGGCAAAGGCGATCACTTTCATCGCCGGGGACGTGAATACCGTTATAAGTTCGAGTCGATCGAAAAATTGATCGATGACTTTCGCCAGGAGATCGAGAAATGCCAGGCCGAAATCTCAAGATAACAATCAACCCCAACTGGCAAGCGATGTTGCGCGCAGCCAGTCGTAAAGCCCGCTCGATGCACTACCAGGGTGAAGTACTGAATTTTGAAAAGCCCGAGCTTTTTCTTTCTCGCCTGACCGCGCTCCGCTGGAACATCGTCAAGACCCTGCTGGGTGCGGGCGAACTCCCAGTACGCGAGGTGGCTCGGCGAGTGCGACGCGATGTCAAACGGGTTCACGGTGTATCCGAGCGACAGCTCGTTGATGCGGTTCTCGCGCACGCCGTTGTAACTGATGAACGTGTATTTCGCCTGGATCATCTCGTTCAGCTGCGCGTCCACTTCGGCCTGCTCCTTCGGGCTGAGTTCGCCGTAGTTGCTCGGTTTTTCGGGGTCCACCAGCCATGCGCCGCCGTGCTTCTTAATGTAGTCGGCGGGAATGGCCAGCGTTTCGGCGAGGGACGGGACCAGCTCCGGCTTCTCCACGGCATCCACGAACTGCCAGTGGCGAGGGCGCTTGTACACGTCGTCGCCGCACTTCTTGAGCTCTTGCATGTAGTTGGTGCGCAAGAACGCCGGCGTCATCACAAACACGGGTTTGCTGGACTTCAAGCCTTCGGCAATGGCGATGGACGAGCACGTTTTGCCGCTGCCGAGACCGTGATACAGGAGCAGGCCGCGATAGGGCGAATACATGTTCAGGTAATCCTTGACGATTTTTTGGTGCGTTAGGAGGCCGAACTCCTCGGCGCTGCGGCGGTCCTCACAGCTCACGACGCGTGACTCATCCATGATTTCGGCGCGGTAATTCTTCTGGAACAGCTTGTTGATGAACTCCACGAATTTCTCTCGGTTGTTCAGGTAGTATTCCGATGCAACGAGGGGTTCAATGGATTTAGATGGTTTTTTGGCGGCGGGTGCCTTTGGTTCGGGTGCCTTTTCTGTTTCGGGCTCCAATTCCTTCGCTTCCTTCGCTTCCTTGTCCCCCTTCTTCCTGGTGCCGCGTTTTTTCTTTAATGGTTCCAAGCTTGCCACTTCAACCACGTCAGTGGGTGCTTCTTCTGCTACTTCTTGTAAAACCACCTTGTCTAGAGCTGGTGCCGCTGAAACGGGAATGAGCTTTATTTTTTGCAGTTTGCGGCCCTTCAATTTAGGAACCGGGGCTTCTTCTATGATGCTGACCAACTTTGCAGCGGTTAAAGTTAACGGGTTCGGCGCGGCCTCGGTGATAATTCCCCCACGAGTGGCCTTGATCCGGGCGAATATGTCTTCGCGATTGACCAGCTTTAGGCTGGCTTTGTCCACGATTTGAACTTGAACCGCCGTGGGGTGTTTAACAACGCGTTCTCCTTCTTCTTCTTCTTCGTCTGATGCATGTTTTGCCCTTTCTTTTTCTTTTTCTTTTTCCTTTTCTTTTTCTATACCCTTGGGTTTGGGTTTAGCGGAATTTGCAACGAAAAATGCAACCGAGAATTCCGTCTTCTTTTCGGCCACTGGCTTTTTTCGCAGTGCGTC
>RGER01000272.1 GCA_009917815.1 Actinomycetota bacterium | reverse complement strand
GCTGTTTGTAAAAAGAGTCCGGAGGATGGCGTCTGGCATTCCAATGCCGCTATCTTTCACATCTATGTAGTGAAATTCACGATCGAACCGGTGGTTAATCCAAATATCACCACCATCGGCAGTGAACTTTTCTAATACCTCTTCAGTGCCGATACTGCCTGCCTCTTCATCCGAGACACAGGCCACGATCACATCACCTTTGATGCCTCGCTTCTTTGCGCGCTCCGCAGCGATCATCATCGCAGCGAGACCGCCCTTCATATCGAAGGTACCGCGACCGTACATCTTGCCGTCACGTATCTCGGGAGAGGTGCCATCACCTTCGTAACTTCCCAGGGAGACGGTGTCGGTATGCCCATTTAACATCAATGAGCGTCCGCCGCCACTGCCCTTTGCAATACCTACAATGGAAGGGCGGCCCGCGAATTTCTCGAGTCGATGAACTTCAAATCCACGCTCCACAAACCAATGCGCAATGTAATCGGCAATAATGGATTCACCACGAGCGCCAGGGACCAGGTCGCTATTTACAGAATCGATACGCACCAACTCCGCGGTGAGATCGATAACTTCTTGGTCAATCATGCTGACTCCTCGGGCAAAGGGTTGGCAGAGAATCCTTCAGTATTGATGAGAACTACGGTAGATGATGAATCGATCCCGAGCGCTGCGCGCAACTCTGGATCGGCGAGCGCGTTGCGTGTTCCAGCCAGAGTCGCACCACCACATGGGCCACTGTCGACTCCTAAAGCATTGAGCTCATGCACTGCAAGGGCGGCGTCTTCTTCGGATACAGCCACCGCACCGGTAATCCCGTGCTGCAAGATGGGCCATGCAGAAGCCGAAGGTGTTCCGCAATTTAGCCCCGCCATAATTGATGTATACGTCTCAACCGATGTAAGCACACCAGCATGGAGTGATTCCAATAAACATGCAGCGACTTCTGGTTCCACGCTAAGGAGTGCTGGAGCGTAGGAAGAATCTCCGCGGTAGTAACGCGTCACACCTTCGGCAAGAGAACCCACACCGACAGGAACAACTACAACAGTAGGTGCCCTTCCGAGTTGTTCATCTATCTCCACGCAGAGCGTTTGATATCCCTCCACAATCCAAGCAGGGATGTCTTGATAACCCTCCCACGAAGTATCTTGAATCAAGAGCGCTCCTGGTTGCGCGAGCGCTTGCGCATTCGCGCTCTCCACCGCGCCGTCATACGAACCGGGCACATGAATGACAGTGGCACCTTCACTCTTGATTGCATCCTGCGCTGCCTGCGTGACGCCATCTGGAATGAAGATAAATGCGGGGCGACCCAACAACTTCGCCATCCTCGCCACAGCACGACCATGGTTGCCATCCGTCGCCGCGATAAATGCCTTCACGCCGCTCTCATCGATCTGCGCAATTAAAGCTGGAAGCGTCAGCTCAGATGGATCAAGCCCGGCTCGCTCGCCCACCGCACGCGCTATCGCCCATGAAGCGCCCAAGATTTTGAAAGCAGGCAATCCCAATCTGCTTGACTCATCCTTCACATAGAGATGTGCCACACCCAAACGCGCTGCCAAGGTCGGAACTTCCACGAGGGCGCTCTGCCCATAACCGGGAAGGGAGCGATGGAAATCCGTAGCGCCGCTGGAACCGGCCGGTGCCTTCCAGTCGGTGGCATTCGGGGCGGCGTAAGGGGCGAGATTGAGCATGGTTCACCCTATCTTCCAGCACAGGGCGTACCTAGGAGACCCGTAGACTCTCCCTCGCAGGATCTTCCAGGCGGAGATTCTCAGGGGCGGTAGCTCAGTTGGTTAGAGCCCCGGACTCATAATCCGGTCGTC
>RGER01000271.1 GCA_009917815.1 Actinomycetota bacterium | reverse complement strand
ACTCGGTGAGGGAGGTCATCACGGCTGCTGAGGAGGTTCTAGGGGCGAAAGCGAGCGTGCTCGTCGGCCCACGCCGTGCGGGGGATCCTGCGGTCTTGGTCGCGGGGATCGCCAGGGCCGGGCAATTGTTGGGGTGGCGCCCCACTCGGGGGCTCCACGAGATGGTAGAAAGCGCCGCACGCCTCTAGGTAAACTTCTTCCACGTCTCGTTTTGCGCTTGACAAGTTCCTGTGTGAGCGAGAATGTGAACACGTGCAGACGAAGGTTCTGCCGCTAATTCTGGGGGTCCCATGAAGAAGGTCTTCACCGCAATCGCTAGTCTCGCGCTGGTCAGCGGTGCCATCGTTGCCATTGCGCCGGCCGAAGCCGCCGTACTTCGCGTTCCCAAGACATCGTGGCCAGCATGTTCAGATGTGCGCACCACGTACTGCGTTGATTCCGTCACCGTCACACCCGTCGGTTCAACTGCCATCAAACTTACTTACGTTGCGAGTGGCACTGCTGCTCCCGTGACGCCAGCTCCAGTCGCGCCTGCAGCGACCGATACTGCTACTGCGAAGGCTTCTGATTCCTCAACGGCCACGACCCCTGTTGCTCCCGCTCCCGCTGCAGCCCCCGGTTTGGCAACTGCAGGGAAGGCGCTCGCCGGTCGGTGGACCGCCGCTACCTGGGGTGCGGTTGGCCTCGGTGCACTTGGTTACGATGGCATTGCAGTCGATGCGCACACCGCAAACGAATTCTCTAACTTTGTGATGGTCGATGTACTTCCGACGCTGACTGGATCTGCAGATAATCTCGTCAAGCTCGCTGGTCTCACTTCGAATCCACTCTTCGCTACCTCGATGGATCCAGACATGGTCATTTCCATCAAGTTGAAGACCGGTGATTTCCAAAATGGTGTCACTGTTGCCGTGGGAAATGCAGTCACCACCGATGCCGTGGTGGATGCTGCTACTGGCAACTCGGTCACGATCACGGGTAGCCCAGTCACCGTTCCCGTTGCTTCGGATTCCAAGCAATGCACCGGTGAAACCGGAAAAGCAATCGCAAACATTCGCCAATTCCAGGTCATCATCGTCCCGCAGAATGACGATCAATCAGGCTTCGGCGTTCCGGGAACATCTGGCGACATGATGGTCGCATCGAATGGTTCCTGCTCGTTGAGTACTCCTGTGTGGAATAACGAAGCGAAGCAAATGACCTGGACTGCCGCAGCGCCGCACTTTGCAGCTGATGGCACCACCGTCAACAAGGGCTTCTACCGTGCGATCATTCCGGCAAAGGATGCTGATCTTCTCTGGGGTCTCAAGAACGCTGCGGACGCCGCAACCGCTCTTGAGGTTTCGGTGACAACCGAAGCTGGCGGCTCTACAGCGGCCACTACCAACATCTCAGTCAAGAACAACAACATCATCATCGATGCCACCGGCTTTAGTTACTCCAAGCCAAAGCTCTCGGTGAAGATCAAGCCAACGTATAAGCCATCCTCTGCTGCGCCTGCTGCAAGCACGCCAGCAGCAAATGCTCCTGCCAAGGCTGTTATTAAGAAGATTACCTGCGTGAAGGGGAAGGTCTCCAAGACCGTCTCTGGCACCGCACCCAAGTGCCCAGCAGGGTATAAGCAGAAGTAAATAACTCTCAAAAGGGGCCCGGACGCGCTTTGCGTACCGGGCCCCTTTTAGTACTTTGTGGGAGTGAGATCTCGACTACTTTTTGTATTCACGGTCGCGACCATGTTCCTTGGCGCTCATCAAGCCGTGGCGGCGCAGAATCTCAACGTCTTTATTGCAGATCATTACGGCGCTGGCACGGCTTGATGAGCGCCAAGGAAC
>RGER01000028.1 GCA_009917815.1 Actinomycetota bacterium | reverse complement strand
ATATCCACGTTGAAATGCTACCGTTCAATTCGAAGCGCAGAGCAGAGTAGTTAGCACCCCAACTGGGAAGGAGGACATATGCCCTCGTTTATCCTGCTGGAGGATCATCCTTTAGTGCTCGAGTCCCTTCTCGCTCAACTCTCGCTGCGTTATGCCAACCCAAAGATTGTCTATAAGGGATCTGATGTTCTGGCGGCGGTGGCGGCCCATCGCGACTCAAGCGCAACTATTGCGATCGTGGATTTGGATCTCGGTGACGGTAGGGCGCCCGCAGATGTGATTTCACTCTTAAAGGCGCTTGAAATTCCAGTACTCGTGGTGAGTGCTCTCGCTGAACCAAGTACGGTGCAAGCGGTGATGATCGCGGGCGCCGATGGATTCGTCTCAAAACGGGCTCAGACGAGTGAACTCCTCGACGCAGTTGAGTCCATTTTGCGAGGCGATTCATTCGTATCTCCAGAGCTTGCCGGCGCTCTGTTAGCGCGTCGATCACAGAACATCTCGCTCTCTGACCAAGAGCAGCGGGCATTAGTCCTGTACGCGTCTGGACTTAAACTCGACGCCGTTGCTCGCCGAATGGATATCGCGCCATCTACCGCGAAGTCATATATTGACCGAGTGCGCGAGAAGTATCGCGACGCCGGACTTGAGGCGCGCACAAAAACCGGTCTCTATAAAGCTGCCCGAGATAGCGGACTCATTTCCTAAAGCGAAACGCCTTTAGTTACTGATCGGGAAGGCTGCCGAAGGTGCACCCTTGCCAGCCTTGGTGACTGCGCGTACGCGAATCAGGGTGGCGCTCTTCGGAGGCTTGATCACTGCCGGTGGCTTCTGCGCACTCATCAATACTGTCCACGTACGACCGTCGCGGCTAGTTTCGATCTGGTAGCCGGTGACATCGCTTCCGCCATCGCTCTTTGGCGCACTCCACTTCAGGGAAATTCTCTTACCGGAGCGCACGATCGACGCCTGAAGCGGAGCAGAGGCGGGAGTGATAGCAGTGACTGTGATGATCGGGGAAGTTCCACCGATACCAATCTCATTGATTGCACGTACCCGGACGAATGCGTCGACGCCGATCTTGAGGCCAGTGATCTCTGCGCGCGTGAGGCCGCTACCGGTATTTGCAATCGCAATCGCCCATGGACCCTTGAGGGAAGGTGCCCGCTCTACTTGATAACCAGTGACCGAGAGACCGCCGGCATCTACGGGCGCGCTCCACGTAATAAACACGCGCCCATCGTTGGAAGCCACTTGCTGTGGTGACTTAGCAATGACGCCAGGGAGAGTGGCAGGAGTGCCGCTGACGACGGTTGCACCACCAGGTCCAAGCTCCGTTACGGTACTCAAGCGCACAAAGTAAGTGGTGCCATTTTGCAACCCGGAAATCTTTGCAGATGTAGCGTTCGAGGAAAGTGCTCCCACCTTCGTGTAACTCACGCCATCACGACTTTGCTCGAGGAGATAACCAGTAATTGTGGCTCCACCAGAGTTCGTAGGCTTCTGCCACGACACTACGAGCTCATGAGTTCCACCACGAGCGACAGATGCCTTAATTGGGGCGCTTGGAACGACCGCAATAACCGTGGAGGTGTTCGCAGAACCGCTCTTACCCTTACCTACCTTGTTAAGCGCAGATACTCGGATCGAATAACTAGCGCCATTACGCAAGTTCTCCAGGGTCGTTGCGGTGACTTGATCATCGACTTGGCGGATCAGTGACCACGTCACTCCACCATCAATGCTGATTTCGATCTGGTATGCCGTAACCATGGAACCGCCATCATCATTTGGCTTCTGCCATGCAACGTCGATCGACTTGTCATGAGGCGTGACAACAACCTTGGCAGGTGCTTCAGGTGTAGTTGCTGGAGCAGCCGCTACCACGGCGCCAGCGCCATCATTTTCGGCGAATGGCACGATGCGAACATACGTTGTCACACCGTTCGTAAGCCCGGTCACGATGGTGCCCTTGGCATCAGCGCCAAGGTCGGCAAATTTCTTCCAGGTATTGCTATCAAGGCTCACTTGGATGTGATAACCCTTCGCATCCTTGACCGCTGACCACGAGATCGTCAGTTGGCGGTTTCCTGGAATGACAATCAAATTCTCCGGCGCCGAAAGCGCGGCAACTGGTACGGCAACCGGTGTAGTCACCGTCGGCGCAGGGGCTGGGATGTAGACGATAGTGGTACCGCCACCGCCACTCGGAGCGCTAGGTGTGGGTGGTGTGGGTGGTGTCGGTGGCGCAACATAAGCCACCAATGCAACGGTGGAGAGTGAGGCTGCGCCTGCACCCGCAGAGTTAATACCAGTCACGCGGAAGATATACGTAAGGCCAGGAATGAGGCCGTCGACAAGGCACGTAGTGAGGGTGTCGTTTGCACACGTCACTGTTGCGAAGTTAGGTCCTACCGAACCCTTTGCTTCGACAACGTAGTACGCAGCGCCTGGTAGCGGATCCCAATTCAAAGTGACCTTACCATCGCCCGCCGTGCCCACGAGGCCCGAGACAGCTCCAGGTACTGGAGATGGCGTGATACTTCCAGTGGTGGAAGCGGTTCCAATGTAGAAGTCAGCAGTAGTGACATTCCAGGTTGAGCAATCCAAACCAGGAGTATGTCCAGGGATCACTGCAAACGGAGAGACCGTGAAGTGGTAAGCGGTGCCGTTACTCAAGCCTGTCCACTGATACGAAGTGGTCGTTGCTCCGCAGACAATCTGGGTACCAGCCAGTGCCACCCAGGCAGATGCTTCGTACTTCTCGCCAGTGACCTTGTAACCGGAGATCGAGAGTCCACCAGTTGAAGCCGGGAGATCCCAACTAATCAGCGCCGCTCTATCTTGCTGCGTTCCTTGAATGTTTTGAACCGCAGATGCCGCACCCTTCGATTGCGCAGTAATAACCGTTCCTGGACCCACGCCGGCATCGTTAATTCCAGATACGCGGTAGAAGAGATCAACACCGTCATTTGGTACGGCGTTATCAGTGATCGGAGAGGATGCAGTATCGGCTGGCGCAAGCACTGTCCACGTGACGCCATTAAGGCTGCGCTCAACGCGGTGGCCAGTAACTCCAGATGTCCATGTGAGAGTGATCGAATGTGAGACAGGGCTGACCGCATCAAGTGAGGAGACGCTGAGCGGCAAGGCAACTGGTGTCGCGGTGAGTGAAATGGGTGTGCCTAGCAATGCATCTTCATTCTTCGCCGTCACCGTGACGGTAACTGGAATTCCATTGGTCAATCCACCAATAATGCAAGTCATCGAGGTGCCCACGCATGCGCTGGTATCGACAGGGACGGACGCTTGCGTTGCCGTGATGATGTAATCAGTGATCAGACGGCCACCCGTGTCGGTGGGTTGCGTCCACGATGCCGTCACCGAGGCAGGTGCCACTGCCAGTGCCAAACCTGGGACGCCTGGAGCTCCTACCGGTGTGCCGTTGATGAGAAGTGCTGTTGCTGAGCGACCCGAATCGTTCTTCGCCCATATGCGGAAGAGGTAGCTGGTGCCATTGGTAAGCGAGCCGACCGTGTAAGTGAAGGTGAGGGCATTCGAAATAGTCGCGATGGTGTTAAACGATCCCCCAGTGAGTTGTTCAATTTCATAACCTGTGGGTGCATTTGCCGCAGAGAATCCAGGTGCGCCGGTCATCGACCAGTTGAGTACGAGTTGATGATTAGTCGCGACCGAACTTCCAGATATTGGTGCATCTGGAACACCTACAGGCGTGACAATGACGGTTGACGAATCACCGCGACCGGGAGTTCCAATGTTGAGTACATCAACGAAGGTGGCCCGAACACGAAGAGTGAGAGGCGTACCGTTGACGATAGCTGCGCCACCTTGACCCACACCCACGGTGCACGAAGTGTCAAGACCTGACGTACCGCAGGAGACGACAGAACCATTTGCGTAGAGCACTTCGTAGCCAGTGATGCTGCGACCCTTCGGATCGGTTGGCGGGCTCCAGAGCAGAATGACCGAACCATCTCGACCGACACCACTCACTACGGGCGCATTTGGTGTACCTAATGGAATGGCGGAAGCCGATCCGTAAGAACCCACACCAGCGCTATTGGTGGCCGCGACCCGGAAGAAGTAAGCATGCCCTGAAGTGAGTGCGGGGTTGCCGTTGATTGCTCCCGTAGCAGCAGGATTACCCACCACAAAGCTACGCGATGCGGCGGAACCCGATGAAGCAACGGTGAGCGCACCAATCGCAGTCCAGGTCACACCATTTTCAGAACGCTCAATCGTGTAACCAGTGACATCGCTTTCAGATGCCACTGACCAACTTAAAGTAACTCGACCTGAGTCTGCGGCACCGAGAGATGTGGCAACCGATGTAGGAATAATGGCAGTGACTGCCCGCGCAGTGGCCGACGCAGAAGCGGAAGCTACCGAATAGCCTTCTGCGTTGATGGCCTTGACGGTAAAGGTGTAAGTCACACCGGCAATGCCAGAGTAAATGTACGAGTTAGAGGTAACGGTGGCGGTCTCCGTACTTCCACCGTTGACAATCGTGACCTCATAACCATCGAGTGGAAGATCGCCAGTATTCAGTGGTGAGGTCCACGTGACACCCACCTTGCTTGGACCCACGTTATTTGCAAGTACTGCAGTAGGTGCATCAGGTACGGACGTCAACGCCACTGTTGCAACAGATCCATCGCTGTTTTCTGTGACGAGGTTGGCGCTCTTCACTGGGATCACTGGGCCAGCAAGGAGTGGCGCACTCTTCAGCGTTTTAGCCCTGAGGTAGCTCACACCGCCACGAACTGTTGCGGTATCAAAGGTGATTCCCGTATCAGCGATGACACGGAATACGTACGAGCGACCGATAACGAAGGCTGAAGATGTGGTGGCGGTCGAAGTATCGTAGAGGCCAATTGCATCAATCGAGAGCACGCTTCCGCTCAGAACGGTGGACGGAGTAGAGGTACTGGTATCGCTCGTTGGCGTGATGAACCAATCTGTTCCACCTACCGGCGACGAATTTGCATCTACCTTGCTCACGCGAACTGGACGCCAAGTTGTGGTACCAGTCGTTGACCGCTCGCCCGCTTGTACGAGGTAGCGGGTAGGTGTGACACCGACTGGCGCACTCCAAGTAATGCGGATAGCCACCGACGGCGTCTTGGCAGCAATAGCCAAACTTAACGACGCTGGTGCGACCAAAGAACTCGTGGAGAGGTTAGCTACCGCCGTGATGGTGTCAGACGAAGCGCCCAAGGTATAGGTGAGTTCGCCAGTTTGAGCAGTCAACGCTGCCACATCGAAGATATAAGTCCCGCCGTTAGTGAGACCGCTTACTCGGAAGTTGGTCGCATTATCGGAGGTATCGATCGTGGTGCGTGATCCACCGTTAGGGGTGACTCCAATGCGGTACTTCTGAATTGCCACACCACCGGTAGAGGACGGTACCGACCAGCTCAGGCTCACTCCAAGATTTGAATCAGCCACCGCACCAATGTTCAACGGCTTTGATGCTGGGCCACGTGGCGCTTCAGATGCGATGGATGCTGGTCCGGGGCCGATGTCGTTGAAAGCGGTGACGCGGAAGAAGTAGTTAACGCCATTGGTGAGACCGCTGATGTTACTAATAGAGGTCAGCTGCGTTGAAGCGTAGAGGTTGGTCCACGTCACTCCATTGGTGCTGTATTCAACACGATAGGCCAACGCATCAGCGACTGTTGTCCAGGCAAGATCGACTGCGCCGTTCTTTGGAGTGACCGTGATGCTCGTGGCAGAAGTTGGCGCAGCGACCGAAGTCAAGGAAACTTCTGCAGAGGTACTTCCCACTAGCGACCCGTATGAATCGCTAGTGATCGCAGTGACGCGGAACGAGTAGGTCGTTCCGATAGCAAGACCAGTAACGCGATAGTTCGTGGCACTTGAGTTGGTATTTGCAACCGCCACGCTCCACGTTCCAGCGGTGGCCGTCTCGATGCGGTAACCAACGATAGGTGCACCACCAGAGGCAGACGCTGTCCACGAAAGAACTGCATCACCATTGTCATTGAGCACTTGGAAGTTTGCTGGCGCCGCTGCCGGTGCACGTGGTGTACCAGCGCCAATGGAGGATGCACCAATACCAGCACTGTTCTCACCGCTCACGCGAACCATGTAGGCAATGCCATTCGTCAAACCACTGATGGTTGTGGTCACCGCACTACCGCTCACCGGCTTAGGTACGGAAGGAGATACCGCGGTCCAGAGTGAAGCGTTCGATGCCAGCGCCCACTCCACACGATACGAGGTCGTTGTGGTGCTCGAGTCGCTCCAGTCGACACGAAGAGCCGAGTCAAGTGGAATGAGTGTAAGAACGCCCACTGGTGATGGTGCCGACAACGCTTGCGCAGTTACGACACTGCTTGCCGGCCCGTTGCCTTGCGAGTTAACCGCCTTAACGCGATAACTGAGGGTGCCCGAAATTCCAGTGAGTGAAACAGATGTTGCAGTACCCGAAGGCTGCGTCGAAGTCGCGCTCCATGTGGTGCCATTCGATGACGACTCCACTAAGTAACTCGTGATCGCCGCGCCACCATTACTTACTGGAGCAACCCAAGTGAGTTTGACAGTGCTACCGACCACAGCAGCGGCAAAGCTCGTGGGCGTGCCAGGAGTGCTCACTGGCATCGAACTAATGACCGCAGGGGTACCAGCACCCACGTTGCTCAGCGCTGAGACCCGGAAGTAATAAGTCGTCGAGTTAGTAAGACCCGTCGCGGTGTACGAGAGAGTGCTCGGTGAAGTCGTGGAGGCCGTGGTCCACGTAGTGCCATTCGTGCTGCGCTCAACTACGTAGCCCACGAGTGATCCAGTCGAAGCCGACCAGTTGAGAATTACTTGACCTGAAGAAGGCGTTGCGCTCAACGAGGCTACGGCACCTGGCTGAGCAATCGGCAACGAAGTGACGATGTTGCTTGCCGTGCCCGCACCTGCACTATTAATTGCTGACACGCGGAATTGGTACGACGGCGAGGCGGTCGGGGAGAGAATAACGGTGCCATCGACCGTGGAAATGGGTGCAGACGTTGAAGACGATCCAGTGTTTGCAATGGAAGTCTTCCATCCGCTGCCATCATTGACCTCGATCTTGTAACCCGTAATCGGCGCTCCACCAGTACCAATGGCGGTCGCCGGTGGCGCGATCCAGGAGAGCAAGACCTGGTTAATAATTCCACTGGCGGTGAGCGAGGTGGGTGCAGAAGGTGTCGTAGCTGGGATACCTGATGTGACCGCGCCGGTTCCCATTCCAGCCGCATTCGTACCTGTGACACGGACGAAGTAGAGGCGACTATTTACTAAACCGGTGATCGTATAAGTAATCGCCGAAGTAGTGGCGTTCAAGCCGGCGGAAGTAGTAGCGGTTGTCCAGGTAGAACCGTTCTCGCTGTACTCAACGCGGTAACTCGTGACTAGACCGCTTGGTGCGCTCCAATCAAGTTTGAGGCTCAAGTTTTGCGAAGTGACCACAACTCCCGTAGGTGCCGCTGGAAGCGCCAGCACTGTTGCCATCGCCGGAAGAGATGCCGAACCAGTGCCTGCGCTCGTGATAGCGCTCACGCGAATCTGGTAATCGACTCCGCCGCTGAGTGCAGTTAGTACAAAGGACGGTGAAGTGATGGCGCCACCCTTATTGAATACGGTCCACGTAACGCCTGAATCGATAGAGGTTTCGATCTGGTAATCCGTTACTGGTGTTCCACCAGTATTCGTAGGCGCCGTCCACGTAATCGAGACACGACGATCGCCGGAGACCACAGCAGTCAGATTGGTCGGCGCATCTGCCACGGTTGCTGGGATACCAATCGTGGCCGCTACCGCACCATTACCTGATGCCGTTATAGCTTGAACGCGGAAGAAGTAAGTGTGGCCATCAACCAAACCAGTCAACGTCTTAGTCAAGGTACTTCCGGAAACACTTCCGACTGTCCAAGAGCCACCATCAAACGAATATTGAACGGTATAGGAGGTCACTGCAAGGCCATTGGTAGAGACCGGTGGATCCCACGTGAGGATGACCGTTCCGCTTCCGCCACCACGTGCACGGAAGTTCTGCGGAACCGTAGCGTTAATAAAGGTGAGCGCACTCGCCTCGTTGCTCTGTGCGCTCTCGCCGACCGAATTGACTGCGTGGATATGGAAGGCATACGAAGTTCCTGGAGTGAGACCAGTAATGGATGCCGGCGAGGAGACCACTCGAGCACCATTGAGTGCAGGAGCCCAACCTGACCCATCATTGATATTGATGGTGTAACCCAAAATTTCCGCACCACCAGTATTCAATGGTGCCATCCACGCCAAATCAATACGCGTCGATGAAACAGTGGTTGCTGTAAGTGACTCTGCAGCGTTCGGCAACGTGGCAGGTGTCGCGCTCTTGACGGCGTTTCCGACAGAACCGAGCGCGGAAACGGTCGTTACCCGAATGTAATAACGCACGCCATTGGTGAGCGGCGAGATGGTGGCGGCGAGTGTTCCACCAGCAGCGACATTGCGGGCCACGATTGCCCACGTTGAACCGTCAGTGCTGCGATCGATGTCATAACCCGTGATGGAGGCAGTCGAAGAATCAACCACCGGCGCTTGCCACGTGATTGCGATCTGTCCATCCCCGGGAGTCAGAACCAAACTCTGTGGTGCGCCCGATTCGCGGATGCGCCACCAATGACGGGGACGGATGGAATAGCGCTCGGGGTTATCAAAGTGACCGCCGCATCGCCCACACCTGCCGAGGTTTTCGCACTTACGCGAATAAAGAGGCGATCACCCGGAGTCAATCCAGTGAATTGGTACGAGAGTGCAGTTGTGGTGTCGGCTAAGGTCCAGTCAACACCATTGACACTTCGCTCAACGCGATACCAATTAAAGGCGCCGCCGCCGAGGCTACCCGTAGGTACGGCACTCCACGAAGCAGTTACAGAGGTTGAAGAATTGATGACGGCATTAATTACTGCAGGAGCTGCCGCAAATCCGGCCGGCTTGATAGTGGAGTCATCATCGATCAGTGAGAAGTCACCCAAACCAGCAGGTGTAATCGCAGCAACGCGGAAGGTGTATTGATAGTTCGACGAAAGACCCGTTGCTTGGTATGTCGTGCTGGAACCGTCGTTATTGGAGCCAATCAATACTGACCAGCCAGTGGTCGGCGGCGTGGTTCCTGGCGAACTTGTGACGTATTGAATCTGGAATCCAGTGATCGGGAATCCGCCAGTAGAGAGAGGTGCAGCCCACGCAATATTCACCACTCCGGCAGCGGCAGGAGTCGGCAAGAGCGCAGTCAGCCCAGTGGGCGCATCCGCGCGGCGAGCCGGCGTGGCCGCCGAGACGAGGTACTGACCGTAGCGAGAGGTTGTGGCGTTAAAGAGCGCAACGCGGAAGAGGTAAGAAGTTCCGTTAGTGAGGCCGGTGATATTGGTAGCGACTCGGCCACTCGTGGGACCAGTGATGCTCGAAGCGGAGAGGGTCCAACTCGCACCACCGTTACCGGAGTACTCCACCACGTATACAGGTGAAGGCATGCCGCCAAGGGCCGTTGCATCAGGGACATTCCATGAGAGCGCCACTGACGCATTACCAGCGACTGTGTTAAGCGAAGAAAGTGCACCCGGTGGTGAGTAGGAAGTTGCGGTGACGGTGTCACTCCAGGTACCGGCCGATGTCGAGCTACGCGCGAGCACTCGGAAGGAGTATGGCTTTCCATTAGAGACCGATACCGAAGTGCGAGTACTCGAAGCGCCCAGGTTGATCGTGGTACAGGCGCTCGAAACCGCAGACAGATCGCAGTACTCCACGTCGTAACTCGCCACGACGCCAACGTAAATAGGTGCGCTCCAAGCAATGTTAGCCGCGCCTTGATCCGCGCTCACGCTCAGACCCGTCGGAGCCGGAGGAGGTCCAGTCGGCGTTGCAGATGTCACTGCACCGGGGCCGGTTCCAGCAGCGGTGAGTGCGCTCACGCGGAAGAAATAACTTGTGCCATCGGTGAGGCCCGTGGCTTCGTATACATAATGCGCCGCACTTGTTGCCGTGAGAGAGGTAAGTGTTGACCAGATCGATCCGTTGAGGCTCTTCTCAACGATGTAGGTAGTAATACCTGCGGCAACCGTGGGGGTATCCCACTCAAGGCGAACCAATCCTGAACTCTGACCCGTGATAGGTGTCAGTGCCTGAACTGAACCGGCTAGCGCGGCAGGCGTCACGGTAATGGTGTCGGAGTAGGAACCAAGTGAACCGTTGAACGCCGCCACAGAGATCGTATAGGTAACACCATTAGAGACGCCCGAGAGTAAGTACGACGTGGTTGCCGAGCCCACCGTGAAGGTCTCTGATCCCCCAACTGCGGGAGAGATACGCACCGTGTAGTTCGTGATGGCACGTCCGCCGTCAACTGTCGGTGAACTCCAAGTAATCTGCGCTTGACCACTGCTAGCAACCGCGCCAAGCCCGGTGGGCTTGCCAGCCGCGCCTGCTGGCCGCGCAGAGATAGTCCGTGCTGGGCCTTGACCAGCATTTGTATATGGCGTCACGCGGTAGAAGTAAGTAGTGCCATTCACGATTGGTGCACCAGATGTCCCGGTATCAACAACGGAATAACCAGGCGTTCCAAGTACGTGATTCGTCGTCCCTACCGATGTCCAGGTGGCGCCGTTTTCGCTTCTTTCAACAAAGTATGAAACGAGTGGCAATCCACCGTTATCACTTGGCGTATTCCAGCCAAGTGTGACTCGGGCATCGCCGCTCGTGGCCGTCAACGTTTCTACACTGCCTGAGAGAGTAAACGGAGTAAACGCGACCGCAGTGCTGGTATCGCCTACAAGTGAGCTGCAGTCAGCGCCAGGTAATGTGCAGGCTACGATTTCAACGCGGTAAGTCGTGCCGTTTGTCAGACCCGTCTTCGTCTTTGTCGTTGTTGCAGTGACTGTTTCGGTAGAAACATTTGCGGTACCTGACTCGGTATAAGTAAGGCGATAGCCCGTGATCACCGAACCATAGGTGTATGCAGGCGTCTGCCAGTTGATCACTGCTTGTCGATCACTTGGAGTGATGGCAACACCGAGTGGCTTCGATGGCGTACCTGTGGGTGTTACTGCAGTGACAGCTGGCTCGCCATATCCGGCCTCTGTGAGCACGCTGACGCGAATGAAGTTCGTGGTGGCGTTGACCAGGCTGGAGAGCGTCAAAGTCGCGGTGGTGCCATCAGAGGAAATACTTGGAGTTGCCACATCACTCCACGCCGAACTCGAAGTGCTCACTTCGACGTGGTAGCCGAGGTTTGTACCGTTAAAGAGTGATGCAGCAGATGGCACTGGCCAAGTAACGATCGCTCCCCCGCTGGTCGGAGTTGGCGTATTTATTGAAAGCGCGGCGGCCCGGGCGTATACCTGCAAACCAGTAAGAGTGGAATCTGCACCCACGAGCGGAGTTTCACCATTGACGCCCGTCACTGCTATCACTGAAACCGTGTAGCTCTCACTTGTAGAGAGGCCGGTGAAGGTCTTACTTGTTGCCGTGATTGTCTCCGTTGAGAGAAGTCCACTACTTGAATCAGAGAGTGCGACTCGATAGCCGATCAACGGCAATCCGCCTAAGTCCGTTGGCGCCGACCACGAGAGTGAGAGCGCACCGATACTCGAACTTGCCGTCAACGAATTCACTGCAAGAGGAGTGGTGCGTGGAGTAAATGAGGTGATGACAAATGGTGAGGAGGTCGAACCATTACTTGAACTGATTCGGACAAAATAGTTTGTGCCGTTAGTGAGCCCCGTCAGATCTATCGCCGGCGTTGTAGTTGTCGTATCAACGTAGGATCCGCTTAATCCATAGGTATAGGAAATTGTGTAAGAAACCGTGTTGATATCGGAGTCACTCCAGGAAATTGATGTGGCATTACTTGCCGGATAAGCCACCACAACATTTGAGATTGTTATACCAAGAGCGTCAGGAACTGTCGTTAAGGTTGCGCTATTCGACCAGGGACCTTGACCCGCGGGTGTGATAGCGGCAATTCGGACCGTATAAGTTTCCGGCGAAGCTAAACCTGCCAAGGCGTAGATGGTGGTAGATGAATTTTGCACCACAGTGCTCGTATCACCAGCTGCCGTTGATGTTTCGATGACATAGCCAGTAATGACGGAACCACCGATATCGACAGGTGCCTTCCAGAGGACAAGTCCAGTGCTCTGCGTCGAAGATTGCGCAGTGACTTCTTGCGGCGCTGAGGCCAATCGAATCGGCGTGATAGCCACCACTGAGCTTGGCCCAGAGCCTTGGAGATTGCGTCCTGTGATGCGGGCGTAGTAGGTCGCACCATTGGTGAGTCCCACAATCGTCTTCGTCACGGCAGGTGCCGTCACTACGGTTCCTGCGCTCCAAGTGGCCGAAGTGGCGGGGCGGGTCTCCACCACATATTCAGTAGCGTCAACAGCGCTACTCCAGGTGAGGACGACCTGATCGCCCACTGTCGATGTTTCCACCTTCGAAATGGCGGCGACAGACCCTGGAATGCTCACTTCTGCTACGTAGGCGCTTCCCGCTCCTACACCATTTGCATTCGAAGCCGTCACGAAGACCTTGTAAGTATTCAAGGCGCGCGTGGTCATCAGACGTGAAGAAACTTCGCCAGTGACAGTGGCGGTCTCGAATACAGTTGATGTATCTGAACTCGATACCACGCGAACTGTATAGGTCTCAATGCGAGCGCCGCCGTTATCAGTTGGCGCATTCCACGTGACGAAGAGACCAGCATTTTGGCGAATGACGGTCACCGAAGATGGAGCCCCCGGAACCGTTGAAGGCGTAGCGCTCTTCACCGAGAATGGACCAGTTCCCGCTACCACCGAACCAGCGACGCGAACCAAGATCGGTACACCATTAGTGAGGCTGTTGATATTTGCTACACGGGGAGCGCTATACGAGAGCGTTGCAACGCGCGTCCATATAGAACCGTTCGTGGAGTAATCGACGAGGTAGTTATCTGGGGCGCCAGAAGTGGGGGTATCCCACGTCACTTGAAGTGCGCCAGAACTTGCCAAAAGCTGCAAGTTATTCGGTTCAGTGGGTAGCGCTGCGACCGTAGGTGAAACCTGCGCACTGTAGGCACCGGTAGTCGTTGAAGTTGAAGTCAGTCCACTTGGCGCAGAGACAGTGGCAATTGGTGCCGTTTGCGATGCAGCGCGCAGTAAGTAGGTATGACCAGCGATAGTGCTCTTTGAATAAGACGTCCCAGTAACCGTCACCGTTTCTACTGTGGCCGTGGTCGAATCGGTGAACTCAAGCACGTATGCCGTCACCGCAGATCCTCCGGTAGTTCCCGCGGCGGGTGGCGCCCAAGTAACGAGGAGTTGCCCACTGGTCTGCTTCACTGCAAGTGCGGTAGGTGCTGCAGGTGCCCCGAATGGCGTCGCACTGATAGGTAATGGCGTGCCGGAACCAAGATTGTTGAATGTCGTGATGCGGAAGATGTAATTCGAACCATTTGCCAACGATCCAAAGGTGTATGAAGTGACAGTCGTCGCCGTCGTGGTCTCCGTGACCCATGACGAACCGTTGTACTTCTCTACCTTGTATCCAGTGATCGAACTTGCGTCAACGGGAGCGCTCCATGAGAGCACGATCTGTTGATCTCCCGCCGTCGCTACGAAAGCTTGTGGTTGTCCAGGCGCCGCAGTAATCGTGGTGGTGACCTTGGCAGAGGTAGGACCGAGATCGCCAGCACCTGAACCGTTCCGTGCAGCCACGCGAATGTCATAAGTGCTACCCGTTGCAAGACCTGCGATCGAGTAAGCCGTAAGGAGCGCCACGCTACTGCCCAAAGAAGAAGTATCGTCGATTGCCGTGATCCAGGTGGTGTCAGAAGCCAACTTATACTCAACGTGGTACCCAGTGAGTGCACGACCACCACTACTGGTAGGTGGAGCCCACGTGACAGTTACTTGAGTAAGTGACGTGGGTGATGCCACTGGACTCTGCGGTGCACTTGGAGTTGAAGTAGGAGCCGCCGAGCTGACGATGAAGTTGCCAGTGATGGAACCATCTGTAATCGCTGCGACGCGGAAGAAGGCCGTTTGACCAGCAAGTAAGCCGGTCACCGTGGCGGTGAAGACTGTGGGGCCGGTAGTGATTTGAGTCGTCCAATTCAAACCATCGAGACTCTTCTGAACTATGTAACCGGTGAGGTTGCCGCCACCGAAGTCAGCAGGTGCGCTCCAGAGCAGACCCACCGAAGTAGAACTCGATGGAGAGGCAATCAATGATCCTGGCGCCGCGGCTGGACCAGCAGGCGTACCGGTGTAAACATTGGAAGCAACTCCCATGCCAGCTGCATTAATTGCCTTGATGTACGTCTTGTATTGCGTGCCGTTGGAGAGCGCGCTCGACCCAATTGTGTTGATCGTAAAGTTCGTAGAGAGGGAGTTGGTATTACTCGTCACCAAGGTGTACGAAGCATCAGTTGAAAGCGCGACATACACCGCATAGCCCACAAGTGGCGAACCGCCCGTGGCGGG
>RGER01000270.1 GCA_009917815.1 Actinomycetota bacterium | reverse complement strand
GATCGTTGTTACCTGGATCTTCCTGGAGAATGAGGTATCCCTTTGGATCAATCGCCAAGTTATCTGGCTTGCTCAAGTACAGGCTCTCAGAACCATCGAGCAGCATCTCAAGTTGTCCACCTTGAGTGGGGTTTGCTACATCGTTGAAGGTGAAGCGCCACAATGCACCACCATCACGTGAGACCGTTGGTGTTAAAGGATTAGCCGCAGTTGCCTTTGGATCCTTATTTGATTCGGTGGTGATGAAGTAGTACACATTTGGATTGGTGGGATCAAATTCGCCATCCTCGACGCGAGCAAAGGTAGTGCCACCGAGTTGAGCTTCCATGGTGGTTCCACTCTTGTCAGGATTCCAACCGATCTTGGTGAAGTTTGCTGGAGTCTTCTTGTTCTTGCCGATTTCGGTGCGGAAGATGTTATCTGTCTTTGCACTTGGAACGTTCAACACAAAGAGATCTCCGCCATGGAGGCCGGCCTTATCGGCAAATGTGTCTCCTTGGGTCTTCTTTGTGCCGACGTACATGTAAACCTGGGAAGCGGTTGCTGAACCATCTTCGTTACCCATGAGTACGGTCTTAATCTTTGTCGCACTGGATGGGGCGGGGTGGTAATTCTCCCAAGAGGCAAGACCCAAGTGTGGAAGTTGGATCGCTTCGCCATCCATGCTTACGCCGAATACGCGAGACCAATCTCCGGACTCTTCTCCTGTGAAGTAGACAGCACCGTCGTAACCGTATTTAACGACAGAAGTTGTGGTCTTCTTGCCGACCTTCTTCGAAACGGTCTCGGAGTAGCTGAAGGTGCCAGCTGGTGCGAGCGTGGCAGAGCAAAAACGGCTCAAACCGTTTGAAAAGAGAGGAGCATTGTAGGCATCCTTGTAGGGAGTGCTCACTGGCGAAGAGAGTGTCCAGTCTTTAGTGAATGCATCAAGGATGTATGAGTAGTAAGAAACAGACTTGATGAGAGGTGAAACGCTAGTCACAGCATTGGTGGCGGGGTTATAGATCAGCCTAGAAATTGACGATGCATAGGTTCCTGTTGGTTTTGCTGCTGCGACTGCTTCTGTTTGCGAAGTTGAGATTTCGTGATTCGACAGCAATGTAATGGTGCCATCTGCGTTGGCCATTGCACCCATGCCGTCTGGGGTTCGCATCGACCTACAGCTGTAACCACCCGGTGATGTTGTTCACTCGCTGGTTACCCACTAGTCACTCAGCCCGCTTAGCATTCGGTCATGGAAGGAATCTCTCGACGTACTTGGATCTTTGGTCTGCTCACTGCCGCTGCGGGAATTCTCGCCGGGCCGGCCCGTGCGGCAAGCGGTCCCACGCTGCTACCCCGTCGCGTTGGCCAAACCGTGATCTGGCGCGGACGTAAGTACACCGCCATTAAGTCTGGAAAGAAGTTGGTTTGGGATAAGGGAGTGGCGCTTCCTGTCGCGCAACCAAGCGCGACACCCACGCCTTCGGCAAGCCGAACTGTGAAGTCTCAGATGGGCGAGATTGTGTTGGCATCAACCAGTGCAGTTGCGATGGGGGAGAGCAAAATCATCGGCTACAAGGATTTGCTAGGTGTGACCAAGAATTACGTGGTTACCCGCGCATCCGATGGCCTCCGAGCATTTGATACCACGTGCACACACGAAGGTTGCGCCGTCGAGTTAGCTGCCAATCAACTCGCCTGCTTCTGTCACTTGTCCTACTTCGATCGGATGAGTGGCGAGGCCCTCTCTGGCCCAGCCAGGAAACCTTTATTGAGCTATCCGGCCAGAGAGTCAAATGGTCAAATTTTAGTGACTGACAAAATCTATTCGTTGGTTTAGTTGCAAACTCTAGTTTTAGAGCGAGGGCGCGACTAAC
>RGER01000269.1 GCA_009917815.1 Actinomycetota bacterium | reverse complement strand
TTATGAGGCGTTCAACGCGCTTGACGAGTTCATGCTGGACCAGGGCGTGAAGAACTCCGTGGCCTGGTTCAAGGGTGCGAAGAATCGCGAGGTGCTCTCTGAGCTGTATACGCGCAATGTGCGCTTCTCCGTTGACTCCGAGGGCAACCGCAAGCCGTATCCGCCTACTCTGAAGGTCCAGCTGCGCAAGCGCGACAGCAGCAAGCGTGAGGACAAGTTTGAGGTTGAGGTGTACGATGACAAGAAGCGCTCACTTGACAGCGTTCCGCTCGACGATGTTCTGGTGAAGGGTGCCGTGCTGACCACGCTCATCCAGTGCACGGGTGTGTGGTTCGCGGGTGGCAAGTATGGTCTGAGCTGGAAGGCGGTCCAGGTTCGCGCTGACAAGGTGCCTCACCGTCTCCACGGCTTCGCCTTTGTGGAGGATGGCGAGGACGCGGCGGATAGCACTCCTGCGCCCAAGGCTCAGGCGGTGGGCGGCAAGTTCGCAGCTCTCCACGACAGCGAGGATGAGGAGGTGAATGATGAGGAGGCTCTGGCGCCCGCAGCGACTGCTGTGGCGCCCGCAAAGCCTGCCGCGCCAGCTGCAAAGCCGGCTGCCGCTGCCGCTCCTCCCGCAGAGGAGGAGGACGAGGAGGATGAGGAGGCCGCTGTGCCCGTGCCGCCCAAGAAGACGACTATGACCACGAAGGCTGTGAAGAAGATTGTAAAGAAGCCTGGCGCCTAACCTCCGCAGATGACGATATAATACAACTCCCTATTTTTTACTGTGATGTGCTCAACTTAAGTACATCATGGTAAAAATACTTCGCATCAAAAGTTTAACGAGCGCAAGAGCAGGGTCCCGTAGCAGAGCGCATATCGTTTTGTATGCTCCCACCGGTACAGAAGCACCCGCCCTGCCGGCGTGTGGTAATGACCTCCCCTGATTGAAGCGTGGGCTGCTCCTTACGCACAACATTGTAATCTGTTGTAGAGGCTGTGGTGAGGGCAGAATTGTACGCGCTCAGAACACCAGCGCGTCTGCGAAAGGTGAGGTAGGAGGAATCGTATATGGCAGTAGGCATTTCTATTGAGACCAGTGAATATTATTTTCAACTGCTATTAGGATTTTTTAGTCGATTCAGCGCAACTTCCGCAGAATCCGTTCCAATCTGACAATTCCCTTGTAAGACGGGCTCGCCTGCGGTATAATACCATTGAGGAATCGGCGGACATACTTGTATAAAGGGGCGCCGGTAAGCTGAAAATCGCGCCACAGGATCATTCGGATCCGTGGCAAGATCTATAGAGCGTTGTTGTATGCGTGCCGTGTTCACGGAGGCAGGAACACAGGCTTCTGGACCTTGATACATATAGCAGTTCGTTGTGAGAATCAAATCTGTGCTCGCGGGAGGAACCGGGTTATTCACCGTGGAATCGATTAATGTACATGAGCCACCACACGGGGCACTACCCGTTAAGGCCCGCGCCTTTGCGAGAGCCGTGGCAGTCATACATCTGCGTGTGTTACTTAATAAAATCGCCATTCTACCCCCCTCGGTATTCATGCCTATCGTGATGTGCCAAATTTAAGTACCCCAGCTAATACTATTTTTTTGAGCGTGTTACTGACTTCCGCCCCACGCTCCGCTTACGTGTTTTATCTTTCTCGCGCTGTACTCGTTGAAACTTCTCGCGAAGCAACGAGGCAAACCCTATCTGATGCCCACGACACTGTGTAGAAAATGCCGGGAACTGCGATTTCTTTGCCACATAGTTGTCATATGAAAGCTGTATTAGCTTACTTACCTGGCATAGTGCATTCGTTCCAAGAATATGCTCTATATCGCTTGTAAATATAGATAGTGCCAAGTAGA
>RGER01000268.1 GCA_009917815.1 Actinomycetota bacterium | reverse complement strand
GCAATGTCATCTTTTTGAAGCGCTCGATGCGTCCGGGTTTTGCCGGAATTGAAAATGAATTGCTCTTTGATTCCAAGACCACTCTGCTATTTGGTGATGCGAAGGCGTCTCTGACCAAAGTTGTGGGTGCGCTTAAAGCTTTGTAGAACTTCTCTCGAAAGTTAATTGCTCTTTCCATTGCTCTTTCCAATTCCTGGCTACTGTCTCGGTCGCAGGAGTTCACCAACAATTTAGTTGCACACTCTGTATCTCGACTTTTCATCTAGTTGCCTAAACTTTAGATATTCGTTGTGAATTACTCCAAGATTTGTCAGTCCCTCTCATGAAGATTGCCCCATGCGAGTTTCTCTGGAGAAAAGACCTGAAGAGCAGGTCATCGAACTTCTACACCAACCTGGAGGATATGAAGCCTTGGGCCATCTCATCGGTATCAATCCAGAGAAACTCACATCTGCTGGTCGCATTGACTATCTCGCCGCTCTCGAGCGTCAGCATTCGTGGCTCACATCGCTCATTCAAAATGCAACTCTTGCTATCGCAGGTGCGGAACCTTCGCAGAGTGAAAATCTTTGGGAAGGGGTCGATGAAGCCGAGCGTGAAGACGTCGCGACAGCCCTTCGCCTCTCTGCCAACACCGCCCAATCTCGTATCGATACCGCTCGGGTGCTCACAAACCATTTACCTGCAACGTGCCAAGCCCTCGCAGTTGGCGATATCTCGCCAAGCCATGCCACTTTGATTGCCCGCGAAACTTCCGAAGCAATAAAGCGCGGTATCTCAACTGAAGATCTGATTCATATTGAGAATAGAGCCCTGGCGCATGCAGAGTTTCATACTCCGGCTCAGGTAGGTCGAAAGATTCGAACTCTCATTGCTCAAATTTCGCCAGAAACTTTTGAAGAGAGCGTTGCGATTGCGCGCGATACTCGTAGCGTGCACATGTATCCCGAGAGCGATGGAATGGCTACGGTCATCGCATTGTTGCCTGCTGAAGATGCGCAAACTGTCATGTTGGCTATAAACGCTTTAGTCGAGAGTCAACACTCTCATGGTTTTGTTCGAACTAAATCGATCGTGAATGACCCTTCATTTGACAAAGCACCAAGTGAATCGACCGGTAGCTCCACCCAGGATGCCGTTGCTGGTGTGCGTTCTCAACATTATTCCCAAACTGATGCTCGTACTATGGACATGAAGCGCGCTGATGCGCTCGCCGCAATTTGCGGAGATATCCTGGCTCGGATTTCAGACGAACACCAACCTCATCGTCGCCCCGTCACCATAAACATCACAATGGACCTACCTACTGCCTTAGGCATGGCTGAAAATCCAGCAGAACTAGCAGGCTATGGCCCAATCCCCGCATCGGTCGCTCGAACACTTTCGGCAGATGCGAAGTGGAGACGTTTTATCACTGATCCGTTAACGGGAAATCTTCTGGATTATGGTCGAGAAACTTATGTCCCGCCCCAGCCACTCGTTGATTTCTTAACTGCGCGAGATCGGATTTGTAGATTCCCAGGTTGCAGTCAACCATCGCGAATAAGCGATATTGATCATGCAATTCCATGGGAAGAAGGTGGCCGCACCTCTCCCAGAAATCTTGGTCTCTTATGTCGACGTCATCATCGGATGAAAACCCATAATGGCTGGAAGTTATTGAGTCATGAGGACGGTTCTTGTACGTGGACATCGCCAGCTGGAAAAGAAATATTCGTTCCTTCCCGCCCTATTCATGAAAGTGCATAGATTTCAGTTCTACTATGAACCATGGAGTCGCTCGTTATCGCTGTAGTAATCATTACCTCGCCAGCAATGTATGGCGGCCCACTCGCGCTCATTCTTTCATTCTGGAAATCT
>RGER01000267.1 GCA_009917815.1 Actinomycetota bacterium | reverse complement strand
CTTGTAGCTACAAATTTAGGATTTATTCTCTAATGCTGATACTTTAGCGTTTAATTCTTGGATTGCTTTAACTAAATATGGTATTAGGTCTGCATCTATTGATTTCATCATTTCACCTTCCTCAAAATATTCTCTTTCTTGTACGGCCGTTAAAAATGGCTCTAACCATGTGTTTGTTTTATGAAGGGGTAATGTGATATAGTAAATTCCGTATATGAGCATACATATAAGGAGTATACTTAGTAAGGGCAGTACCCAATCAAGGTACATCTACATAATCTGGTGAAAAACACATCGAATATTGGCGCATATTATACACAGGCAGTAGAGCCAGGGGCAGAAGTTTTTCCTGTGGGACATGCTGAACAAGAACTAACCGCCGTTGCTCCTGCATAGGTTCTAAAAGTATTAGCAGGGCACGGAATAGGGGGATTTCCTATTATTGTGCTACCCATCACCCTAGAGCCAGAATACTGTGGGTCAGGTGATCCAGAGCAAGGTGTATTTGGTATGCTTGTAAGTGACGGACCTGTTCCTACGGGGCAATAATAGCCTGCGGGGCAAGCAGCGCCAGTAGATGTAGTTGTACCAGGACAGTAATACCTTCCAGCCGTTCCAACTATACAATCTTCGATTCTTGTCTTTCCAAATGCGTTATTGTATGTTCCAGCGGGACATAGTATAGGTGTACTAGACCCTGTAGGGCAATAGGCCCCCTTTGGACATATATATAGATTGGTGGCATCACTAGGTGACCCGCCATATTGACTTGAAGAGCCCGCGGGGCAAACATAGCCTGCGGTACAAGGTGCTGTACATGATGCCGTTGTTATGGCAGTAGAGCTGCCATATGTTCCCGCGGGGCAGGCCGTACATGTCGCAGAAGTCGCCCCACCTGTAGAATATGTTCCTGCGGGGCAGGGAGTCGTAGAAGCTGCCTCCGTAGTGGCTGCGTTACCGTATTGCCCTGATGAGCCTGCGGGGCAGAAATAGCCGGCCGCACATATTCCTCCGCATGTAGAGCTTGTTGAGGCGACAGAGCTACTATATGTTCCCGCTGGACAGGCAGTACAACTAGCAGCGGATGCTGCGCCCCCTGTAGAATATGTCCCTGCGGCGCAGGGAGTCGTAGAAGCTGCCGCCGTAGTGGCAGTATTACCGAACTGTCCTGTTGAGCCTGCGGGGCAGAAATAGCCGGCCGCGCAGGGCCCTGAGCATGTGTCCGTTGTCGTACCAGTAGAGCTTCCATATCTTCCAGCGGGGCAGGGTGTACAGGCAGTTGTGGCACCCCCCGTAGAATATGTCCCCGCGGGACATGGTATTCCACCACTTCCACCTGCGGTGGGGCAATAGTATCCTGCGGGACATGTGGCCCCTGCGCTCATTCCTGATACAGGGCACACGGCACCGATCATACATTGGTTCGCATTTACACCGCCGCCAGGGCAAAATGTACCTGGGGGGCACAAGGTTCCTGTCGAGCCACCAGAGCTAGGGCAGTATGTTCCAGGCGGGCATGTGCGACATGTCGACGGGGAAGTGGCACCTACCGAGTCAGAATATGTACCTGGGCCACAGAGCTTTGCTGCAGCCAGCCCCTCTTCATCGCAGTATCCACCCATAGCACAAGGAATGGGATTCGCTGCGCCTAATGGACAATACTTTCCTATAGGGCATATAGCATTACAGGCAGTTTGACCCATGCCTGGATTGAACTTCCCTGCGGGGCATGGCAAACATTGCGAGAGGAGAGTTGCCGCTGCGGTGTTATTATATGTCCCCGCGGGACACGGCTTCCCCGCCGATAATCCTGTTACATCGCAATAGGAGCCTGCGGGACATGGTACAGGGGCGCTATTG
>RGER01000266.1 GCA_009917815.1 Actinomycetota bacterium | reverse complement strand
GGCCAAGCTCGTAGTACCCCACCTCCTCGCCAGCATCGCCGAGGCCTTCCCTTTTACAGATACCTATTCGGCCGTGCAGTTCATCAAGGCCATGACAAAGGGCTTCAGCGAAGAGCACGTCTATGACATCCTCTTCAACCAGACATTCATCCACATCTCCGACAAGCAGGGTGGAAGTCGCGTCCACTTCCTCGCCGACTGTGTGCGCCGTTTCATGCGCGTCCATCTCGGCATTGACCCTAATGCCGACAGGGACGACACCCGCAATCAGCGCGCCCTCACCAGTGGCCACCTCATCCGCATGTTGTTCGCCAACGCATACACCAACTGGAAGAAGGCCGTCCGACTCGCCGTGGACAGCGAATACGCCTATAACGTCGATATATACAGGGGTCTCCGATTCGCCAATATCTTCAGCGAAGGCAATATTCCCAAGCTCTTTGTGTATCCAGGACGCAATGAAAAAGGGAGACAGGAGGGAGTCACCATTACTGCAGGCGTTATGCGCGGATTCAAGGGGCGCTGGGTCACGGGAGGCTCAGGCGGTGGCGGTGCGCTCGGCCACAGTGACGAGAAGACCGGTGCTCTCCAGTCGCTTTCTCGCATCTCCTACCTGGATTTCATGAGCCACACCCGTCGTGTCGTGCTCAACTTTGACACAGGCATGAAACTCACTCGCCCGCGCCAACTCCACACGAGCCAATACGGCTTTTTCTGTACGAACGAGACACCTGGTGGAGCGAGTATCGGCATTACCAAGAACCTGGCCATGATGACGATGATCTCCATCGCCTGCGACCCGGCTCCTGTGCTCGCCCTCATGCTCGGCCGAGGCTGGGTCATACCCTGCTCGGAAATGCGCAACGACCTTATGCGCACCGCCGTGCCCGTGTTCTTGAATAACGGCATTGTCGGCTACACTCTGTCGCCGTTTGACTTGACCGACGTGCTCAAGCGCATGAAATGGACGGGGTGTCTCCCCGCCTTCGCGAGTATATCGTTCTCTATCCGCAATCGCAAGGTGCTCATCTTCATGGACGAGGGCCGTCCCACGCGTCCCCTCATCCACTTGGAGGGCGGTGTGATGCCCAAAGAAGCCCTCCAGGCTGCGAAAAGCTGGCGCGACCTCGTGCTCGGCGATTATGCGCCCACGGCCGCCCATGGTCTCAGTACCTCCATCGTCGTGGATCCCTTCGCCGAAACCCCCGGCCAACTCCCTTTTACAAAGTACAAGGAATTACTCACGCCTCATTGCGGTCATATAGAATACGTGGATCCCTATGAGCAGAACGAGGCATTCATCGTGAATTTCCCGGAGCATCTTACGAAAGACGCGTCACACATGGAAGTCCATCCGTGTACCATCGTATCCGTCGTGAATGGCATGATTCCCTTCGCGAATTTCAACCAGTCCCCTCGTAACCAACTCTCTTGCTCCCAATCCAAGCAGGGCGTGGGCATGTATGCGACGAATTTCCAGAATCGTTACGACAATTCTGCGAATATCATGTGCTATGGCGAGGCGCCTCTGGTGCGCACACTGGCCTATGATGTACTGGGCGAAGGACAGATGCCTTATGGACACAATCTGATTATGGCGATTATGCCTTTCCAGGGTTATAACCAGGATGACGGTATTGTGTTCAATGACGACAGCTTCCAGCGTGGAATGTTCCGCAACATCAACTACCGCTCCTATGAGGCCTTTGAGGAGTATGACAGAGCCACGGATACGCGCGCCACGATTGCGAATCCTCTGCGCGTACAGCACTGGACGGATCTGAAGCCTGGGCGCGACTATAAGAAGCTGGATGAGCGCGGAATTATCAAGGTGGGCGAGCTGGTGGATGAAGAGACGGT
>RGER01000265.1 GCA_009917815.1 Actinomycetota bacterium | reverse complement strand
GGTAAAACTAGCGGTGAGGATTCCTGGGAAATCAAGAGAATTCTCGCGGCGTGGGCCGTCATCGAGTTTGCCAATGCGCCACGCTCCAAAGAGAGCGATGATCGTGTGCCCGTAGAGAGCGGCTCGCCATCCGAAGTGTGAGATGAGCAATCCACCACCTAGCGGGCCGACAATGAGGCCAGTGGCACTGATGCTGATCCAGAGGCCCACTGTGTGGTTGCGTGTTTCGGGCGTGACATTCGCATTGAGAAGCGCGGTGCTATTCGGTAATAGAAGTGCGCCTCCGAAGCCTTGAAGTACGCGAAAGCCGATAAGCATGCCGATTGACGTGGAGAAGGAGCCCATTAATGCTGCGGCTGCAAAGAGGAGAATTCCCGCGCGAAATGTGCGTTTTGGCCCGAAGCGATCTCCAAGGGCACCGGAAAACGGAAGCATAGATCCAGTCATTAAGCTGAGGCCGTTGAGCATCCATTGGAGGGAACTTGTATCGGTGTGAAAGGCATCTCTAATCGCAGGGAGGGCAACAGTAATAGCAGTGTTGTCGTACATGACCATGCCAAGGCCGGCAGCGGCGACGCTGGCGACAAGTAACGGTGATTTCTGGGTCATGAGAGCACCTTGAGAAAACGATTGAGTTCGTCGCGATCCTTGAGGGCGCTATTGGCAAGTAGTTCACTTACCGAACTTTCAGAGAGTGCTCGAGAGGCATTTAGCTTGAATTTTGTGAGCACCTCTTCTCTTGTGAGAGGTGCGAGCTCACTCCCTCGACTTGCATCAACGCGATGTTCGAAGGTAGAGCCATCTTTCATAGTGATTTTCAAGTGCGCGGCAAAAGCTCGGGGAAAGATTTCCGTAGCGCGTTCATCGGCATGCACTTCGACTTTGCCAGCAAGTTCAAGGCGCAATGGCGCGTCCCACCCGGAAGCGAAATCGTCGAGATAGAGACCGAGCCCACCGCCACCTGTGAGCGCGGCAGCAATCGTGTAGGGGCCAGAGAATTTGGCGTGGTATCCGCTCTTTGGTCGGGTCTTCTCCTCGCGCGGTTCAGCAATCGTGCGCATTACTGGCATGGCCACTCCTAGATCAATTCGAGCGACCTCTGCAAGGTTCTCGATCTGACTTCGAAGCGCCAATGCGCAATCTATTCCTGGATGGGTGAAGTGATTGGTGGGATAAGGCTTATACACAGTGCGAAGTAATTCCCAACGCGTTCCCAATTCCGCAAGGAGCGCGTGTGCGTCGTACTTACCGTCCAGGTAAGCATTAAAGAAACCAAATCGCCCCTCCAATACCGTGGGGGGACCAGTAACACCTTCGCGAGCAAAGGCCGCTGCGGTGATTCCACCGTGTGCTGCCCACCCACAGTGGATGCGCTTCACGGTTCCGCCGGTGCGGTTCGCTTCGATCACGCCCGCGCCCATGCTCACCGCAATTCCCATGGCATGCGCGATGCTCGCTGCATCTAATCCGTATAAGTAGGCCGCGGCGGCCGCCGAGCCGATGGTTCCGCAGATTGAAGTCGCATGGAAACCCTTTTCGAAGAAGAGTGAGTTTCTGATCTCTGGAATGTAGGAAGCCATTCCCAGGCGGTTACAAATCTCGATGCCCACCGCTATGGCGTGAATGAGTTGATCGGGGGTGGCCTCAACTTCTTGTGCGACTGCTAACGCCGCAGGAACAATCGAAGCGGACGGATGAAGCACGGAGGGCAGGTGGGTATCGTCAAAGTCGAGAACGTGAGCGAGTGTGCCGTTGATGAGTGCGGCGCTCGAGGCGGAGAGGTATTCACCATTTCCGCCTATCACTATCGATTTCCCAATGCCACCCCAACTTCGCACAGCTCGTTCCACTGCTAGATCGGGTTCGTGAATCCCGCTCTTCAGAGATTCT
>RGER01000264.1 GCA_009917815.1 Actinomycetota bacterium | reverse complement strand
GTAACTTCCGCATATACACACCACAGTTCATTCTGCCATATGACTTCAAAATAAAAAACAGCAACCCCTCTTACACAATCCCCCCGTGTCTTAGGCACCCCCAAAAAATTGATTCGTTCCGCCCCTGGTAAACCTAGTCCCGCCCTAAATGAGCTCTCCTGTTGTTCAGCCCTCTACGTTCGATGTGTCCAAGGTGTCTATTAGCCAGCCCAAGGTGCTGGATTCCGGTGGCAAGATGGCCTACCTGAACTACGGTGAGAAGCGTCTTCTGATTCAAACTCCTAGCCTTCCTGCGCCTTTCGGTATGAGTGTATTTGACAAGGCTGGTCCTCCCAAGTATTCCGTTGACCTGGCTCTGCGTGGCTACCAGGATCAGCCCAAGTCCAAGGCTCTGTTCGCGGCTCTCCAGAAGCTGGATGAGTTCATGATTGACCAGGGCGTGAAGAATTCCAAGGCCTGGTTCAAGGCTGATATGAAGCGCGAGGTGGTGGAGGCGTTCTACACCCCGTGCGTGCGCTTTGGCAAGGACAAGCAGGGCAACCAGACGCCCTACCCTCCGAACCTGAAGGTTCAGCTCCGTCGCAAGCGCGATGGCTCTGACTTTGAGTGCCTATTCTACGACCAGAAGTCCAAGGGCGACCCGGACGCCCAGCCCCTGCGTGGCATCCCCGCCGAGGAGCTCCTGGTGAAGCGCTCTGAGCTGACTGCGCTCATTGAGTGCACGGGTGTGTGGTTCGCTGGTGGCAAGTTCGGCGTGAGCTGGAAGGCCGTCCAGATCCGCCTGGACTCGGTGCCGAGCGGTCTGCGTGGCTACGGCTTTGAGGAGGAGGACGGTGAGGAGGTGGTTGCTGATGAGGAGGAGTCTGAGGCTCCCGCTGCGCCTGTGAAGTCTGCTCCTGCGAAGCCTGTTTCCGCTCCTGCTCCTGCTCCCGCTGCAGAGGAGGAGGATGAGGCTGAGGAGAGTGGTGAGGAGATTGCTCCTCCGCCGATGCCCAAGAAGACGGCCACGGTGACCAAGAAGAAGGTGGTTGCTGCGGCTGTAACGAAGAAGTAATCAGATACCTAAAGGCTTATTACATTTATTTTATAACCGTATTAGCTCAGTTGGTAGAGCATCAGGCTTTTAACCTGGTAGTCGCGGGTTCGAGCCCCGCATGCGGTAATGATCCGATGTGGTGTAACGGTTAGCATACGGCCCTTTCAAGGCTAAGACCCGGGTTCGATTCCCGGTATCGGAAAATGGGCCCCGTAGTCCAGTGGTCAGGACCCCAGACTTTGACCTTTTTGTTAGGGGAGGGTATCTGGTAACCCGAGTTCGAATCTCGGCGGGGCCACAGTCTTTGCAAGTACAAAAGACGCTATGGGTATGTTGTACATACCGATAGCGCTGAGAGCGCTATAGGCGAGGATGTCCGAGTGGTTAAGGAGTTGGTCTTAAGATCCAATGGAGCAATCCGCGTGGGTTCAATCCCCACTCCTCGCAATTTTTATGACACTTTGTAAGTGCCATAAAAATTGATTTCCGTCGCCCACCTGCTTACTGAGTCCCCCTCCCAAAAAATGACTACTCTCTGCGCCTGGCCTGTTCGCACTGTGATGTTCCGACCTATTTGCGCCTACTGTGGAAAGCCAGAGAGCTTCTACGCCCACTGCGATTATCGTCTGGCTATCCTAGCATGCGACGACCCTGAACACCGGCGTCTGGCTGAGAGAGACGCAAAGTCCTGGCTACATAAAAACGGGTGTGTTCGTCCCAATGACTATAAGCAGGACCCCCTATTTCAGGAGACGGACCTTCTCACTATGGATGTCCATGTGCCACGATCCGATGGTAGCATTGACACAGAGGGCTGGAAGATTCGGAACCCTTCCTTCGTCGACCATGCATTAG
>RGER01000263.1 GCA_009917815.1 Actinomycetota bacterium | reverse complement strand
AAGGATGCGAAGAAGACGGATGGGTCTAAGAAGCGGACGATTCGTGGAATGCCCAAACTCGTGGATGCCGCGTGGGCGGGTACGGCGAAATCAGGGGAGTGTACTCTGATTCTTACGGAGGGAGATTCAGCTGCGACGTCGGCCATTACTGGCCTTTCCGTCGTGGGGCGCGAGAAATGGGGAGTCTTCCCTTTGAAGGGTAAGATGCTGAATGTGCGCGATGTGTCTGCGGACAAGTTCGCCAAGAATGAGGAGCTTACGGCCATTAAGAAGATTCTGGGGCTGGAGCAGGGCAAGGTGTACAAGGACCTGAAATCGCTGCGTTATGGCCGTGTCATGGTGATGGCCGACCGGATTTGGACGGCTCACACATCAAGGGGCTTCTGATGAACTTGTTTCACAGCGAGTGGCCGGCGCTCATGCACGCGGGCTTCATCTGCTCGCTGGCGACTCCACTCTTGAAGGCATCTAGGCGCTCCGAAGTGAAGAGCTTCTACTCTCCCGCGGAGTTTGAGGCGTGGAAGACCAGTCTAGGCGGCTCCACTGCCGGCTGGCATCTGAAATACTATAAGGGGTTGGGCACGAGCACGGATGAGGAGGCCAAGCAGTGGTTCCAACACCTTCATGAAATCAAGTATACATGGGATGGCGAGACGGATGAGACGATGTCACTCGCCTTCTCCAAGAAGCGCGCCGATGACCGCAAGGCCTGGCTGGCGCAATATAACCCGCAGCGTATGCTCGTAGTAGAGGCTGATGGCCGCGTCAACTATTCCAGCTTCATCAACGATGAGCTGATTCACTTCAGTAACGCAGACAATATTCGCTCGCTGGCCTCCATTATGGACGGCCTGAAACCGTCGCAGCGCAAAATCCTGTTTGGTTGTTTGAAGCGCGGTCTGCGCGCCGAAGTGCGCGTGGCGCAGCTCGCAGGCTATGTTTCAGAGCATGCGGCCTATCACCACGGCGAGGCGTCTCTCACTGGCGCGATTACCTCGATGGCACAGCAGTTCGTCGGTGCGAATAATATCAATCTGCTCGCTCCTATCGGGCAGTTCGGCTCTCGCCTCCAGGGCGGCAAGGACGCAGCCTCTGCGAGGTATATTCATACGCACTTGGAGGGCATTCTCGATACGATTATTCGCAAAGAGGATGCGGGGATTCTGAAGCACATTGATGACGATGGGCTCGTAGTAGAGCCTGAGACGTATTACCCTGTTGTCCCCCTGCTCGTAATCAACGGCTGTGTAGGGATTGGCACTGGCTTCAGCACGGATATTCCTCCACACAATCCCGAGGAAGTTGTAGGGTTGCTGCGTGACCGTCTAGAGGGGCGGCGGGCGACGCTGGAAAGGTTAGCGATGCGCCCTTGGTGGCTCGGCTTCAAAGGCGCCATTCAGCTCGTGTCAGACGGTGTCTGGGTGACACGCGGCCTATACGAGTTCGACGATGCGAAGAAGCTCGTAACGATTACGGAGTTGCCGGTGGGCACTTGGACTCACGATTACAAGGCGTTCTTGGATGAGTTGTGCGTAGCAGGGAGTGTAGCGAAGGCAGGGGGTAGCCAGGGTGGCAAGCAGGATTCGAGCAAGACCGAAGACGGCAAGCCCGTGCTGCGGAACTTTGAGGACTTGTACAACCACATTGACGTCAAGTTCATTCTGGAGCTTGACCCCGATTACTATGACGACGTGAAGGCGAATCCCGTGGAGTTCGAGAAGCGGTTCCAGCTCACCTCCACTTGGCGCACGACAAACATGGTGGCCTTTGACATGGACTCCAAGATTGTCAAGTATGGGTGCGTCGGCGATATCCTCGAGGCATTCTATCAGCCGCGTCTGATAGCTTATGAGGCGCGCCGTGCGGCCGAGATTGAGCGCCAACGCCGTGAGGCCGAGGAGGCGGACGCAAAGGCGCGTT
>RGER01000262.1 GCA_009917815.1 Actinomycetota bacterium | reverse complement strand
AATAGAGATCGAGGGTCAAAATACCGATAATCTTCAGAATATGGATGTGCGCCCCAAGATCACGGTGGCCCGCGGCCCGTTGAGCTGGAGCAATACCCACATTAACAGCTTTGTTGGCGCCAGAAACCTAACCGTGGAACAGCGCAGATTTGCTGCTATTGATAGGGGAACCGTTGGTATCAGCTGCTTTTCAAGAAACGATCTTGAGGCAGACCAAATTGCGCATGTTTGTTATAGTGCGATCAGAACCTTTGGCCCGGTTCTTCAGAGGCTTGGGTATCTGTCGATTAAGGCAGCGCAAGTTGGGCAAAGAGGGCTAGTTAAAAGCGACTCTATACCCACATTGTTTGTGACCCCGGTGCTTGTACAGGTCGAGATTACAAGTGAGTGGAAATTAAAGAGAATAGACCCTGTGCAGCTAAGGGAAGTTTTAGTACAATACGTAATGAAGCCATAGTTAAGGCGGAGGTATTTTAAATGGCATACAGAGAGCCAGGCGTTACAGTTACACAAGAATTTGCAAATGCGCAGCCTGCGTTGGCGACGTTTTCTCTGCCAAACGTAATCGTTGGTCCGATCTTCCAGATCGTAAAGCTTGCTTCTGCCGGTACCTACGCTGGCGACGAGCAGCAGTACGGATGGGCGGGCAAGCTTGCTGGCGCGCTAATCGACGCAAGGCCTCCCCGTATCGATAGCCCCGAAGGTCTAGCAGACATGGCGGTGTCCATGACCTTCAAGAACACCACAGTTAAGCTCGTCGGTAGCCTAGACGCTGTGGTTCAGGCTAGCAACCTCAACCGTTTTACAGACGCTACGGCAGGCGCGTTTGCCGGGGTTAAGGCCGAAGATAAGATTGTTATCACTTCCGGGACGCTATCAGGAACTTACACCGTCCGGTCAAAGATTGACGACAACACGCTTCAAATTAAAGAAACATTTTCCGGTGCCGCCACCGCGATCGAATACGATATCACTAGAAACATCGGTGTAGTCGCGGTTCCTGCTGCGGCACTTATCGACATTAATCCGATTGACGGCGTGACTGTTGATTCAGGCCTTCAGTTCAGTGTCGAAGATTTTGGCTCTTGCCAAGTGAAGTCTGCGGACGCGTATATTTCCTACCGCGCGCTTCGTCTAGAGAACTCATCTGACATCAAGGAGTATTCTTCGGTCGCTGCACTACAAGAAGACTTTGGCCTCGACCAGATTGTTCCGGAGAATCCGGCTGTTTTTGGCGCATACCTTGCCCTGTCAAATTCTGTTTCCTCGACAAACATTTTAGGACTCAAGGCAGAAGCTCTGCTTGACGAGCCTATGGCATACAGCATGGCCCTGGAGATTCTGTCTCTTACCGACATGTACGCTATTACTGTACTCAGCCAGAACCCGGCCGTGCACACTCTTCTAAAGACTCATGTGGAAGGCATGTCTGTGCCTGCAAAGAAGCAGGAGCGTGTTGGGCTGATCAACCGCGCGTTGGTTCTACAGAGCACTGTTGTGGCAGCTTCTTCTGGGTCTCTAGCAGCTCCTGGCACCATTGTTAACTGTCCCGGCGCTCACTTTATTACCGCAGGTGTGGTGCCCGGTCACTTTGTTAAGATGACCGGTCCTCTGCAGGGACGGTTTAAGGTGGCTGCAGTCAATAGCCAGACTCAGCTGGTGCTAGAGACTGCCGCATCCAGCGGTGCGGTAGCGTCGATTTCTTTCCTGATTGAGCGCGATCTCACAAAGACTGAGCAGGCTTCTGTTATGGCGGCCTACGCGCGTTCCTTGGGATCTCGCCGACTTGTCATGACTTATCCTGATGTCGTGAAGGTTCCGGTTGGAAATACCATCCGCGCTCTTCCAGGTTATTTCCTGAATTGCGCAATTGGCGCTTTGACCACCGGCCTTCCTACTCAGCAGGGGCTCACCAATCTT
>RGER01000261.1 GCA_009917815.1 Actinomycetota bacterium | reverse complement strand
GATTACGGCCAACTCTCTGTATGGCCAGCTGGGCTCGCGCACTTTCAAGATTCGCCTCCAGGACTTGGGCGCATCCGTGACGGCGTATGCGCGCAAGCAGATCATGTTCAGCAAGGCAGCCATTGAGGAGTTCTATGGACCCGCTGCGGGCGATCCGCGTTGCTCGGCCAAGGTCATTTACGGCGACACGGATTCGCTGTTCGTGACCTTCAGCCCGAAGAACCCGGAGACCGGCGAAGCCCTAAAAGGCCGTGACGCCATTGTGAAGACGATTGAGCTCACGGAGGAGGCGGGCAAGTTTATTACGGGAGCCCTCCGTGCTCCTCACGACTTTGAGTACGATAAAGTATTCTACCCGTTCATCATCTTCAGCAAGAAGCGCTATGTGGGCAACAAGTATGAGGAGTCGCCAGATGAGTTCAAGGAGACGAGTATGGGGATTGTGTTAAAGAGGCGTGATAATGCTCCCTTGCTCAAGGTGATCTACAGCGGGGCCATTGACATGCTGATGAACAAGCGCGATGTGGCCGGGGCTGCCGACTTTGTTCGCCAGAAAGTGCAGGAGCTCGTGGATGGGCGCGTGAAGTTGTCGCAACTGACGATTACCAAGTCGCTGGCGGCCGAGTACGCTGCCTCGCCCCCTGCGCACAAGGTGTTGGCGGATCGGATTACCGCGCGGGATCCTGGCAATGCGCCGTCAAGTGGTGAGCGCATCGGCTTCGTGTATGTGAAACCGCCTGCCGGCCAGGCGGCGAGCAAGCTCCAGGGCGACCGTGTGGAGACGCCGGCGTGGATTACGGAGCACGGGCTGGTGCCGGATGCCGAGTATTATATTGAGCACCAGCTCATGAATCCGCTGTCCCAGCTGTTCGGGATTATGTTGGAGATGATGCCTGGCTATGTGGCGCCGGCCAGCTGGGGCAAGACGCCGGAGAAGATCATTGTCCAGCGGGAGGAGTTGGCGGGGGATTTGTTGTTTATGAGGAGTCTACAGACATGTCGTGGGCAGATTTCAATGGACACATTCGTTGTGGGAAAGACCGGCTTAGCAAAGCCCAAGCTCTCCAGGGGCAGTATTCGCACGCCACTGATTGATCCGAGCCTTCTCGCGGCTGCCCCCAAGCGCCAGTCATCCATGGACGCCTTCCTCAAACAGACGGCCTTCATTGAGGACGGCCGGCTGGCAAGAGAGATGCGGGCGGTTAAGCGCGCAGGCAATAAATCCACGAAGAACACAGAATGAGACAGGCACAAGCAACATTGAAAACCGCCGAGAGCCTGGATTCCTATGAATCGGCTTGTTCCTCTTGCCCTATAAATTCCAAAGCCCGTACTTTTTGTCAGTACATCGCCTGGCAAGACCAGAGCCTTTCTGAAAAGGCACTGGCTGCAGCAGCAGCCAAAGATATAACCGTGGTGATCCTCTCACCATCCGCCGAGGGCGGAATGCCGCACACACGGGCACCCAACGTCATCTGTCTTCCGGCATACTTCCCCGAAGAACGTCTCGCAGAGACGATGCGCCATGAACTCGTCCATATAGACCAGCGCAAGAACCCCCAAGCCTGGAGAGAAAAACTCGCAGCCCACGGCTGGACGCCGGCATCCCGCGAAGAAATCCCCCAACAATGGCGCTCCAGAGTGCGTATAAATCCAGATACCCACTCAGCACAATTCTGGAAATGGGCCGGCAGATATATTCCCCTGCCTCTTTTTGAGCGCGAGGACAAGCCCGTCCTGCGTGAAATATCCGTCCGCTGGTGGGACGCCGAGGAACAAAGGCTAAACAGCCAACCACCAACCTCTTTTACACAGAAATACGGCTCTCTGGCAGCGTCGGCAGCAGAGCATCCCTACGAATTGTACGCATATCACAATAGATGAGTGGCCTCGGTACAGTCCCAGGCCTACTCATATGCA
>RGER01000027.1 GCA_009917815.1 Actinomycetota bacterium | reverse complement strand
TTTCCGACGCATCGATTGTTGTGAACGCTGGAGAGATTGTCGGCATAGCGGGCGTCTCTGGCAATGGCCAACGAGCACTCGCAGAAGGAATTGCCGGGCTCACGCCTCCCATAAATGGACATATCAAGATCTGCGGCATTGAGGTTACCGGCAAAGGTTCAGTCGCTGCTCGCAAGGCTGGGCTCTCTTACGTTCCAGAAGATAGAAACGGAACTGGATTAGCTCCGTCACTTTCGATTTCAGAGAATATGTTGCTCACCGAAGATCTTCCATTTCTGGTAAACCATAAGAGCGCGGTTGCTAAAGCAGAAGAAGCCATCGGTGCATTCAGTATTAAGACTCCAGGTGCCTCAACGCCAACCCGAATGCTCTCCGGTGGAAATGTGCAAAAGGTGTTATTGGCTCGCGAACTCGGCCATGATCCACAAGTACTGATCGTGGCCTCGCCTACATGGGGATTAGATGTAGGTGCAGTGGAGTTTGTGCGCAGCAAATTAAACGAACTGAGAAACCAAGGACGCGCGATTCTTCTGATCAGCGAAGATCTCGACGAAGTGCGCGCACTTTCGGATCGCATTTACGTCATCTTTGAAGGAAAGATCGTGATGGAGACTTCTGGAGAAGGCGCCGACGTGACCACACTCGGTCTCGCTATGGCTGGGGCGAGAGCATGAAGATCTCTCTTGAACGTCGCCGTACGGTAAAACCATGGCATCTCATTGGAGTTCCACTGCTCTCCGTAATTTTTGGCACCATCGTGGGCGGATTATTTCTGGAAGCAACCGGTCACAATGCAATTCTGGTCTTCAAAACGATGTCGGAAACTTCATACACAACTCTCTACGGCATCGGTGACACTCTCGCCGCAGCGACACCGCTCATATTCACTGCACTCGCTGCACTTGTTGCTTTCCGCGTCAATCTCTATTCGATTGGAGCCGAGGGCCAACTCTTCGTAGGAGGTATCTTCGCCTCCGGCGTGGGTATCGCGGTGGGGAATTCGGCATTAGCAATACCTGCAGTGCTCATTGCTGGCATCGTCGGTGGCGTTGTGTGGATGACATTGCCGGCACTCTTCCGCGCTTGGTTTGGCACTAGTGAAATTATCACCACGCTGATGTTTAACTTTGTTGCACTCTTCCTCATGCGCTACTTGATCTACGGCGCTTCAACTTATTGGCGCGATCCCACTTCAACAAACTTTCCGCAAGGAAAGAAACTTGATCAAAACGCCTGGAATTTGGTTCTTACTTCGAAAGACGCGCTTTGGATATCAGATGAAGGTGCTCGGCGATGCTCCGAATGCAGCGCGCTACTCAGGCGTTCCGGTGAAGCGCATGACCTTCGCTGTGCTGATCATCTCCGGTGGTTTGGCAGGTTTAGCTGGCGCCAGCGAAGTGGCTGGACGTGCGCATGCCCTTGATCCCAATGGTTTAGCCATTGGCTTGGGCTATGCGGGAATCATCGTTGCTACGCTCGCGCGGCTCAATCCTTTTGGTGCCGTAGTAATTGCCATTGGATTTGGTGGGCTACAGAACAGCGCCTCCGCACTTCAAAGTTTGGGTACAGATTCAGTGCCTTCAGCAATCGCCACTACTTTGCAAGGTTTGATTCTCTTGCTTGCTCTTGCTGGTGAACTCTTCGTTCGATACCGATTGAAAATCTCAAAGAGAAGCGAGGTGGCTTCATGACTCAAGAATCCGTATTAGTTCTCACTCTCGCAGCAGCAATCGGTTCAGGAACCCCGCTCATTTTTGCGGCTATTGGCGGAGTAATCAGCGAGCGGGCGGGCGTCATCAATTTGGGCATGGAAGGCATGATGCTCATGGGTGCCGTTACTACTTTTTTGGTGGATAACAAGACTGGCTCGCCTCTCGCAGGTTTTATTGCCGGCGGAGTGGCTGGCGCGCTCCTTGCACTTATCCACGCAACCTTGGCGATCTCCCTGCGCGCCAATCAAATTGTGTGCGGTTTAGCGCTCACTATTTTTGGTACGGGGCTCGCATCTTTTATTGGTAAGCCCATCGAGGGCGAAGGGCTTAAGAAGTCATTTGGATCACTCCACATTCCTGCATTGAGTTCTATTCCAGGTGCTGGACCGATTCTTTTTAAGCAAGATGTGCTCGTCTATTTCTCTTGGTTTATTGCTCTCATTTCATCGCTCTATCTCAACCGCACTCGTACGGGTTTAAGCCTTCGTGCAGTGGGTGAAAATCCAGCAACTGCCGATGCGATGGGATTGAGCGTCGTTCGTATGCGTTACGCGCACGTCATCGCGGGTGGTTTACTCGCAGGTTTCGGTGGCTCGTATGTGATTCTCCGAATCGTTCCGGCCTGGAGTCAGGCAGGAACTACCAATGGAATCGGTTGGATTGCGTTAGCGCTGGTGGTCTTTGCATCGTGGCGCCCACTGCGCGTAATCCTGGGTGCCTATCTCTTCGGTGTTGCGCTACAAGCAAACTTTGCCCTCCAAGCGAAGGGCATCACGGTGATACCCGCCGAATTTTTGGCAATGCTTCCTTACCTCCTTACAGTGGTGATCCTGGTGGTGCTCACGGCAAATCGCAGAACGCGCGGCGCTGGAGCCCCAGCAGCCCTCGGACTTCCATTCGTACGGGATGAGCGCTAACGAAAGTGGGTGCGCGTGCATCGCATAAGAGCTGAATTCACCACCGAGCCCTTCGTCATCGGAAGCACGCCAGAACACGCGAAGGCAGCAGAGCAAGCGGCTTCGGCAGCAGGTTTAGAGACCGAATTCGGTCCCTTCGGCACGAGTGCTACCGGTGACCGCTCAGCCGTCTTGGCCGCACTGCCGACTATTCTCAACGCCGCCCTCGAAGGTGGCGCCGCCCGCATTAGCCTTCAGGTCACCACCTCGGCGTCCGTTCCGCGAAAACCCGGTCTCCACGACGCGCTCGAACGGCTCCTCCTCCAGGTTGAGGTCGAAATGGGGGCTGGCCTCGACGAGCTCTCACGCGAGGATAAGCAGCGGGCGGTCAAGCTCCTGGAAGAGCGTGGGGCCTTTAACCTCCGTGGGAGCGTAGAAGATGTAGCGGACCGCCTAGGCGTCTCCCGATTTACCGTTTATAACTACTTGAACGCGCACTCCTGACCTTCAACAGATTGTTGACCCCACCTCCTAGGCAACCTACCCTTGGCAGGTGCCAACGCTTGGGGAGATAAACGCGTTGGGCGTTCAGCAGGCGGAAGAACTCTTCGCGCGGTGCTGCATCGCCCCGACTTTTTGCGCCGCCATGGCTGCCGCCCGACCTTTTCGAGACCTCTCTGCCGTCGAAGCAGCTGCAGACCAAGCTACGGCAGGTTTAGACCACGAGAATTTGCTCGTTGGATTTTCTGGACATCCACGAATTGGCGATCGCAAGCCGCACTCGGCTTGGTCCTCCGCGGAGCAATCTGGGGTTTCACAAGCAGACATCAAAATCCTTGATGATCTTCGCGCAGCGAATTTCGCATATGAAGAAAAGTTCAATCACGTATTTCTTATCTGCGCCACCGGCAAGAGTGCGGAATACATGCTGGATGAATGCTTGCGACGTATTGGGAATTCGCCTGATGTTGAGCTTGAAGAGGCGCGCGAGCAACTTCGACTTATTAATCGTATCCGCGTCAATAAGCTTTTGGAGGAATCATGAGCGGGCTCTCAACTCACGTACTTGATACTACGACTGGCTTGCCGGGGGTAGCGATCACAGTTACGCACTCCTTTAACGGCGTAGTGCAGGCAAGTGCTATTACGAATTCTGATGGACGCGTTCCCGATCTGCTCCAAGGCAGATCACTTTCGGCCGGAAGTCACACACTCACTTTTGATGTTGCGCCTTACTTCGCGAAGGATGCCCGCGAAACTTTCTTTTCCAATATCAATATCGATTTTGTTGTTACCGATACCTCTCGTCACCACCACGTCCCGCTACTACTAAGTCCGTTTAGTTTCTCGACCTACCGAGGGAGTTAAAATGAAGATAGTTCTAGGCGATAACCGTTATGGGAAAGCGGAAAATCGAGTTGTCCGCGTCACGCGCGAGCAAGGGACTCATCATATTCTCGACCTCAACGTCTCAGTACAACTCAGCGGAGATCTTGAAGATACTCACCTCACTGGATCAAATGCGAAGGTACTCCCTACTGATACACAAAAGAATACGGTCTACGCCTTTGCCCAAAAGTTTCCAGCGATGGAACCAGAAACTTTTGGTCTCACCTTGTGCGAGCACTTCTTAGACACGCAATCGCATGTCACTCGTGCCGAAGTGCGTTTAGAGCAATTTCTTTGGGAACGTATTAGCGTTAATGGAAAACCGCACCCACGCGCATTCCAAAAAAATAGTTCGATGAAGCGCATCGCCCGCGTAGTTGTTGAACGTGGAGCAGGCGGAGAGAAAGTTGCCTACGTCAGTAGTGGTCTCGAGGATCTCGTTGTTCTTAAGACTAGCGATAGCGAGTTCACGGGATTTATAAGAGATAAATACACCACGCTTCCGGACGCAACAGATCGCATTATGGCCACTCAAGTAAGCGCCAAGTGGCGCCACGATAGCCACGACTTTGCTTCCATCAAGAAAAAGGACTTCGGCAAGAGTTTCACAGAGGCGAGTGAAACCATGGTTGCTGTCTTTGCTGACCACTATTCGCTCTCGCTACAACAGACCCTTTTCGAAATGGGTAAGCAAGTCATTACCCAACAACCAGAGATTTCAGCAGTGCGCCTCAGCCTTCCCAACAAACACCACTTCCTGGTTGACCTCTCTCCCTTTGGTCAAGAGAACGACAATGAGGTCTACTTTGCCGCTGATCGCCCATATGGCTTGATCGAAGCAGTAGTCACGCGAGACGATGCATCCGATGCCGGTTTCACCTGGCCGGCTTGGTAGGGGAGATAGTTCATGGAGTTCTTTAGACCAGCAACGCTGAATGACGCCCTCACGCTGAAATCGGCGCACCCCACCGCGCTCTGCATCAATGGTGCCTCCCCCGCCGGTGATGCACATCCCGCACTTCTTGCTTCTGGTGCCACAGTCAATGTTGCAAGCGTCAACGGAACGCGGGCCATCGATATCAATGATTTCTATGTTGGCCCGAAGAAGAATGCGATGAACCCAGATGAAATCATCACAAGCGTTCTTATTCCTAAAGCTCGTGGCGGCCAGCAATATTCAAAAATTGGAACACGCAACGCCATGGTTATTGCCGTCTGTTCATTTGGTATTGCCATCGATGCGGAAAACAAGAGCGTAGGAACCGGGATTGGATCCGCGGGGCCAACACCTTTGCGTGCTTACGACGCGGAGGCTTATGCAGCTTCTCATCTCGATTGGACACAGGGCAGTGCCGTCACTCCCGAGATGATGAAAGAGTTCGGCGCACTAGTAGCTGCTGCTTCTCGACCGATTGACGACGTACGTGGCACGGCCGCTTACCGTCGTCACACCCTTGCAGTTATTTCTGGTCGTTGTTTGAAATGGGCTTGGGCTTCCACACAAGACCACAACACGAGAGATGGGAAGTAGGTAATGAGACTTACTTGCACAGTAAACGGAAAAGTCGAGACCGTTGATGATGTGTGGCCAGGAGAGAGCCTGCTTTACGTACTCCGCGAGCGCATGGGACTTCCTGGTGCGAAGAATGCCTGCGAACAGGGAGAGTGCGGATCATGTTCGGTTCACCTCGATGGAATTCTGGTCTGCGCTTGTCTTGTTGCGGCCGGTCAAGTAGAGGGTGCTGAAATCAAAACAGTAGAAGGCCTTGCTGGTGCAAAGGATCTCCATCCAGTGCAACAGGCATATCTCGATGCCGGCGCGGTTCAATGTGGTTTCTGCACACCAGGTTTGATCGTGGCAACAGTTGATTTGCTCGAGAAGAATGCTGATCCGAGTGATAGCGAAATACGTGAGGCGCTCGCTGGAAACCTTTGTCGATGCACCGGATACTCCAAGATTCTCGACGCCGTCCGACTTGCTGCCGTACGCCTCGAAGGGGCCGGCGTTGAGTAAAACCGTCATCACCGGCGCTTACATCGCCACGGTTGATTTAGATCTTCGAGAAATCAACGGGGGTTGGGTAGCTGTTGATGGAAAGCGAATCGTCGGCATCGGTACCGGTGAGATTCCTACCGATTACGCGGCATTTGATCGCATCGATGGTTCCGGCTGCCTACTCACACCAGGTTTTGTGAACACCCACCACCATCTCTACCAATGGGCAACGCGCGGTATCGCAACAGAGTCCACTCTCTTCGAATGGCTCGTTGAGCTTTACCCAATTTGGGGTCATCTCGATGCTGAGGTCACGTTTGGCGCTGCGCAAGGCGCACTCGCTTCTTTACTACTTTCCGGATGCACGTACACAACAGATCATCACTACGTCTTTCCCGCAGAAGGCGGAGATTGTCTCGCCGCAGAGATCAAGGCAGCAGAGGGTTTAGGGATTCGTTTCCATCCCACACGCGGGTCAATGGATTTAGGGCAATCAAAGGGTGGGTTGCCACCGGATAACGTCGTAGAAGACCGTGATCAAATCTTGATTGCCACCGAAGATGCCATTCGACGTTTTCATGACACGGCAGATGATGCCATGGTCAAAATAGCTGTTGCGCCTTGCTCACCTTTTAGTGTCACCGGCGAACTCATGAAAGAAGCAGCCGAGCTTGCTCGTCGAGAGAACGTTCGTCTGCATACACATCTTGCGGAAACTATCGACGAAGAAGATTTCTGCCAAGAGAAGTTTGGTTGCTCGCCAACTGATTACGTAGATTCCCTCGGTTGGCTCGGCTCCGATGTGTGGATGGCGCACGCGATTCATCTAGACGACTCTGCAATATCAAAGTTTGGTAAAACCGGAACAGGAGCGGCGCATTGCCCCTCTTCCAATGCACGTCTCGGCTCTGGGATCGCACGCGTGCAAGATTTGGTACGCGCAGGTGCCCCAGTCGGGCTGGGTGTTGATGGGGCCGCTAGTAACGAGAACGGCGAACTTCTCACCGAAGTCCGAGCTGCCGCACTTTGGGCTCGACTCAAAGATGGCCCCACCGCAATGAGCAGTCGTGAATCTCTTACGTTGGCCACCCGAGGGGGCGCGAAAGTTCTGGGTCGCGAAAAAGATCTCGGCTCTATCGAAATAGGAAAACTTGCTGATCTTGTTCTTTGGAAAATGGATGACATTGGACATATCGATATCGTCGATCCCATTGCTGCCTTGGTCCTCGGCCCGAAGGCCGAAGTCACCGCGTTGCTAGTTAATGGTGAAGTACGTGTACGTCACGGTTTGATCACGGCAAAGTCCCATGAAGATATTGCTGCAGAAGCAGCGCGCGCGAGCAAGCGTCTCTTGTCGAGTGCAAAGAAGGCAGGCTGAAATGAGTAATTCAACACTTCCCACCAAACAACGTGACCACGTTGAGGCGCCCGTCTTGGGTGGCCTTGGTGAAAGCGTGGCTCGGCCAGACGGCACTCTCAAGGTCACTGGTGACTTTGCATACTCCAGCGACCTTTGGGCAGATGGCATGCTCTGGGCTTCTACTCTGCGCTCTCCCCACCCGCATGCGCGCATCAAGTCAATCAACATCGCGCCAGCTCTCAAGATCAATGGTGTATCTGCGGTTCTCACGCACGATGATGTGCCGGGCTCCAAGCTTTATGGTCTTGAAATCGTTGACCAACCAGTGCTCGCGTTCGACACCATCAGGTTTCACGGCGAAGCCATTGCAATTGTTGCGGCCGATCATCCTGAAACCGCAAAGCGTGCAGCGCAAGCGATTGTGGTGGAGTACGAAATTCTCGAGCCAGTTGTCGATGCTGATTATGCGATCAGCGGGAGAGCGCCGATCATTCACGACGGTGGGAATATCACGCGCCACGTACCTATCATTTTTGGTCCACAAAATCTCAAGGCTGACGTTGTTGTTAAAGGTGAGTATGAAGTGGGCATGCAAGATCAAGCCCCACTCGGTCCCGAGTCCGGTTTGGCTATTCCGGCAGAAGATGGCGGGATCGACATCTATCTCTCCACGCAGTGGCTCCATGTCGATCGCGGTCAACTTGCGACAGTTCTTGGTTTACCACCTGAGAAGGTGCGCCTCACTCTTGCTGGAGTTGGCGGCGCATTTGGTGCTCGTGAAGATATGTCGATGCAGGCACATATTGCACTTTTGGCAATGCGCACTGGTAAACCCGTAAAGATTGTTTACTCGCGCGAAGAGTCATTCTTTGGCCATGTTCATCGTCATCCTGGCAAGCTCCGCTATGAGCACGGTGTTACCAAAGAAGGAAAACTCGTTTACGTGAAGGCCAACATCGTTCTTGACGGCGGAGCTTATGCTTCTTCTTCACCCGCGGTTTGTGCGAATGCTGCCTGTTTTGCGGTGGGCCCATACGAAGTAGAGAGCGCAACTATCGACGCCTACGTCGCGTACACCAATAATCCACCGTGCGGCGCAATGCGTGGTTTTGGTGCGGTGCAAACAGGTTTCGCATACGAATCCCAAATGGACAAGATTGCAGAAACTCTTGGGATGGATCCGATTGAACTGCGTCTCAAGAACGCAATGGTGCGCGATTCGCTCATGCCCACCGGACAGCCCGTTGACTCGGCGGCGCCTGTCGCTGAGATTCTGGAGAAGCTTCGCGCAATGCCGCTTCCTCCGCTCACTGCCACTACTGATGGTTTCGACGTGATCGAGCTTCCAGGCGGCGCCAGCAATGTCACACATGGGGAAGGCGTTCGGCGGGGAATTGGATACGCAGTTGGTATCAAAAACATTGGCTTCTCAGAAGGATTTGATGACTATTCGACTGCAAAGGTGCGCCTGCAGATTATTAATGGCGAACCTGTCGTTGAAGTCCACACAGCAGCAGCTGAAGTGGGCCAAGGGCTCGTCACACTCAAAGGTCAGATTGCCCGCACAGAACTTGGCGTTCAGCGAGTTGTCGTACATGTGAGTGATACTCAAGTGGGTAGTGCGGGATCGACGAGCGCTTCTCGTCAGTCATATGTCACCGGTGGTGCGGTAATGACTGCCTGCAAAGCAGTGAAAGATGAAGTTCTGCTTTACGCCATGGAGAAACTTGGGCATCTACACCCACATCTCTTGCACTTCCGGGCTAACTATAAATTAGTTAATGGAGAGATTCGCGACGGAGAGGGACACTTAGTTTCTTCTCTTGCTGACCTTGTTAAGGACCGCATCTTTGAATGCACGCGCGAATATCGCCATCGCCCCACTACTCCAATCGATCCCATCATCCATCATTCTTGAATATGCAGATGAGCATGCTCCATACGGTTTGCGCGGTGTGGGTGAAGCGCCAACTATTTCTAGTACTCCGGCAGTGGTTGCAGCGATCCGACAGGCAACAGGATTAGCACTCACGCGCGTGCCCGTCCGTCCTGAGCACATCACTTCGACCCTATAAATTGCCATGTAGGAAGCTGATGTAAGCGAGAGCACAGGAGACTTTCGATGTAATCAGCTGGCTAGCGCTTCTACAATATGTCAAAAGATTGATTAGCAGAGAGTAGATCATGAGTAATACGAGCCCAGGGTATGCAATCACTATTCGCTTGGAGGGACCTGCCTCCTCTTCCCCCACCACAAGTATCACCGCTGCAGTCGCTGCCGCCGGCGGATATATGACAGCTCTGGATATCGTGGAATCCACGACGGATCGTGTCGTTGTCGACGTCACCTGTGATGCTCGCGATGCTGCGCATGCGGAATCTATTACCGAAATCATTTCCACACTTCCAAACATCAAAGTGCGCAAAGTCAGCGATCGTACTTTCCTTCTTCACCTCGGTGGCAAACTAGAAGTTAATAGCAAGGTTCCTTTAAAAACTCGTGATGACCTCTCACGCGCGTACACCCCGGGCGTAGCTCGTATCTGCTTAGCAATTGCGGCAGATAAGTCAGACGCACGCCGACTCACTATTAAACGCAACACCGTAGCTGTCGTCACCGACGGTTCTGCTGTGCTTGGTCTGGGAAATATCGGACCAGAAGCCGCACTCCCAGTAATGGAAGGAAAGGCCGCTCTCTTCAAGAGATTTGCCGACGTCGATGCATGGCCTGTGTGTCTAGATACACAAGATGTAGATGAGATCGTACGTACAGTGCAACTTCTTGCACCAGTTTATGGTGGCATCAATCTCGAAGACATCTCTGCGCCGCGTTGCTTCGAAGTTGAGCGTCGCCTCAAAGAGCTTCTAGATATCCCGGTATTCCATGATGATCAACATGGAACTGCGATTGTTGTCCTCGCTGCTTTGATTAATGCACTTCGCTTGATAAATAAGGATCTTTCTAAGGTAAAGATCGTGCTCAATGGAGCTGGCGCTGCGGGCGTAGCAATTATTCGTCTTCTCATGCTCTCGGGTGCAAGTAACATCATCGCCTTCGATAGCAAGGGATGTATCTACGATGGACGAGAGAATCTTGATTCGGCTCGTCAGTGGCTCGCTGAACACACCAATCAAAAGAAATTCTCTGGAGATCTGGCAGGGGCCATGAAAGATACCGATATTTTCATTGGCGTTAGCGCCCCCAACGTCCTTAGCGAAGAGGCCGTATCAACAATGGCTAAGGATGGAATCGTATTTGCACTTTCCAATCCAGACCCAGAAATTGATCCGCTAATTGCACGTAAATATGCGCGCGTGGTGGCCACCGGTCGGAGTGATTATCCAAATCAGATCAACAATGTGCTCGCCTTCCCCGGAATCTTCCGCGGATTACTCGATGCCGGCGCATCAAAGATCACCGATGAAATGCTGGTAGCGGCAGCTGAAGCTATTGCCTCGTGTGTGAAACCGGAGCAATTAAACGAGAGTTTTATCGTTCCGAGTGTTTTTGATGCCGCCGTAGCGCCAGCCGTAGCAAGCGCCGTACGGAAGATTGCTGAGGAAGGGTAACGACATGGCAGTTGCACCTTCGAGTGTGGTGGGGGCCGAAAAAGTTCTCACCCCGGATGCGCTGGAATTCGTCCTCCATATGGATCGCCTCTTCCACGACCGTCGAGACGTACTCTTAGGTGCCCGCCGTACCCGCCGTGCCCGTTTAGCGGCCGGGGAGAGCCTGGATTTCCTCCCCGAGACCGCCGGTATCCGGAGCTCCGAGTGGCAGGTCGCCCAGGCCCCCGCCGACCTGCTCGACCGCAGGGTGGAGATCACCGGCCCTACCGACCCCAAGATGGCGATCAACGCCCTCAATTCCGGTGCTCGAGTCGTAAGAACCTTTCCTACACCTCGCCCGAAGGCAAGCAATACGCATTAAAAGATGGCGCGCTCGCCACGTTAGTCGTGCGCCCACGCGGTTGGCACTTCGACGAGAAACACCTCACCGAAAGTGGCCGCCCCGTGGTGGGTGCAATTTTTGATTTCGGAATGCATTTTTTTCACAACGCGAAAGAACTCATCGCGCGTGGATCTGGGCCCTACTTCTACTTGCCAAAGATGGAGAGCCATCTCGAGGCACGTTTGTGGAATGACATTTTTGTAGAGGCGCAAAGGTTTCTTGGAATTCCACAAGGATCGATCCGTGCCACCGTGCTCATCGAAACAATTCCTGCTGCTTTTGAAATGGAAGAGATTCTCTACGAATTGAAGGATCATGCCAGCGGTCTTAACGCAGGTCGTTGGGATTACATGTTCTCTATCGTAAAAAACTTCCGCGATGCCGGCGCAAAGTTTGTGCTACCCGATCGGGCCTCGCTCACTATGACTGCTCCGATGATGCGGGCTTACACCGATCTACTCGTCTCTACTTGTCATCGGCGCGGTGCATTTGCCATGGGCGGGATGGCGGCGTTCATACCAAGTCGCAAAGATGAAGAGATCAACAAGATTGCGATCGAAAAAGTTACTGCAGATAAGAAGCGTGAAGTTACCGATGGTTTTGATGGCTCTTGGGTTGCTCATCCGGATCTTGTTTCCCTCTGCGCAGATATCTTCACCTCCGTTCTGGGAGATCGGCCCAATCAATTGGATCGGCTTCGCCCAGAAGTGAATGTCACTGCAGCGCAACTTTTATCCGTAGACCAAACTCCAGGATCAGTAAGTGAAGGAGGTCTTCATCAGAACATTGATATTGCTTTGCAGTACTTGGCTGCGTGGCTCGACGGGAACGGCGCAGCTTCTATTCATAATCTGATGGAAGACGCTGCCACCGCTGAGATATCTCGCTCGCAAATCTGGCAGCAAGTGCGCAACTCGGTGACCTACTCAGATACTGGACGTGTCGCGACTAAGGCATTGGTCCAAGAAGCTCTTAATGCAGAGGTGCTTCGCCTTAAAGAGGCGGGATTTGACCCAGAGAAGTTGGCGCAGGCAGCGCAACTCTTCGAGCGAGTAAGCCTGGCCGACGAATATGTAGATTTCCTCACTCTTCCAGCACTCGAGATGATCGACTAGATGGATTACGAACTCGTTGTTCGTTCTCTTCGCGTTATCACTCCTCAAGGAGAGGTAGCTGCGTCTGTTGCGGTGAAGAGCGGCAAGATTGTCTTAGTCACGGATTTTGACGCGCAACTTCAGAGCGAGATCGACATCACCATAGAAGGTGTGCTTATGCCTGGGTTGGTTGATTCGCACGTACACATCAATGAGCCGGGGCGCACCGAGTGGGAAGGTTTTGAAACAGCTACTCAAGCAGCAGCGGCAGGTGGTGTGACCACGGTTATTGATATGCCACTCAACAGCATTCCACCCACCACATCGGTTTCCGCTCTCAACATTAAGAAGGAAGCCGCGCTTGGTAAGACTTCAGTTGATGTTGGCTTCTGGGGTGGATCTATCCCTGGAAATAGCGCAGACCTTATCCCGCTTCTCAATGCTGGGGTCTTCGGATTCAAATGCTTTCTATTGCATTCCGGTGTTGATGAGTTCCCGGCGAGTAGCGATTTAGATTTTGCACAAGCTTTAGAAATCTTGGCAAAAGTTGATGGTCTTATGGTGATTCATGCCGAAGATGCACACGTCATTGATGAATCGGCGCGCGCAGGCTCACGCGATTACCGAGAATTTCTTGCATCACGACCAAAGGGAGCAGAAAATATAGCGATCGCTCAGGTCATTAAGGAAGCCCGACGTACGGGCGCGCGAGTCCACGTACTACATCTCTCCAGCGGAGATGCATTAGAAATGATCCGAGAGGCAAAGGCCGATGGCGTGCGCATCTCGGTAGAGACCTGCCCGCATTACCTCTCGCTCACCGCAGAAGAGGTGGCAGATGGAGCAACGCAATTCAAGTGCTGTCCACCCATTCGCGAGCGCGCCAATCAAGATGAGCTCTGGCAGGGCCTACTCTCCGGGGTGATTGATCAAGTGGTCTCAGATCACTCGCCGTGTACCCCAGATCTCAAGCGTTTCACTGAGGGAGACTTTCAAAGCGCCTGGGGAGGCATCTCCTCCCTCCAATTGGGTCTACCGATCGTCTGGAGCGCGGGCGCACCCCGCGGTGCCACCCTCACCCAGATCGCGACCTGGATGTCGTCGGCGCCCGCCCGGCTCGCCGGACTCCATGGCAAGGGGGCTATCGAGGTGGGGAGAGATGCTGACCTGCTGGAGTTCCATCCAGATGCAGAGTTCACCGTCACCCCCGACGAGCTCTTCCATCGCAACCCGGTTTCGCCCTACGCCGGAAAAGTTCTTCAAGGTGTGGTGCAACAAACCTGGCTTCGTGGGACTCTGATCTATCAAAATGGTGCTCTGACCGGGGCACCCCGCGGGCAATTCCTCTACCGAGAAGGAAATACTCAATGAGCGATTTTCGTCATCTCACTGATTTAGCAGCCCGCCGTTTCGGCTCTGGCGTTATCGCAGCCAACGATGAGTTCTTCGCGGAGAAAGAGAGCCTGCTCAACGAAGGCCGCGCGGATTTTCGCGGACATACCTTCGGTCATAAAGGACAGATTTACGATGGTTGGGAGACTCGTCGTCGCCGCGAACCAGGGCACGATTGGGCAATAGTGCGCCTCGGCGCTGCTGGCATTGTGCGCGGAGTTGTCATCGATACCGGAAACTTCACGGGCAATTATCCAGAACAAGCATCTGTTGAAGCCGTCGCACTTGAAGGTAATCCATCTCCTGCAGAAGTTGAAGCTGCCGAGTGGACCACTCTCCTTGCACCTGCTGATCTCAAAGGTGATCACGAGAATCTTTTTGAAATCAAAAATGAATTACGGTGGACACACATTCGTCTCTCTATTTATCCCGATGGTGGAGTCGCGCGTTTCCGGGTTCATGGTGAAGTCGTGCCAGATCCTCGTTGGATCATTGCGCGCCACACAATCGATCTCACTGGTTTAGAAAATGGTGGAGAACTCATTGGTTGCAGCGATGACTTCTACTCTTCTTCACGCAATACCTTGCTTCCAGGCTTAGCGCGTAGCCAGGGAGACGGTTGGGAGAACCGTCGCCGTCGACATGGTGGTAACGATTGGTTTGCCGTCGAGCTTGCAGTAGAGGGAGTGGTCACTGCTGTTGAAGTGGATACCACGCACTTCAAGGGAAATGCTCCGGGAGAAATTATGGTGACAGCCGGCGATGCCTCGCATTTAAAGAAGTCCCCTGGAAATGAAGAACTCGTTGCAAAGCAACGCGTACAACCAGATACGCCACACCGCTACATCGTGAAGAGTGATGTACCCGTTAATGCGGTAAGGCTCGATGTCTTTCCTGATGGTGGTCTCGGCCGGTTTAGAGTGTGGGGCGTTCCCACGCAAACTGGCCTCTCTGCGGCGGCTCGGCGTTGGTGGAACTCTCTACCTGAGGGCCATCGCAGTGCAATCACGCTCTCGAGTGAGATCAAAGATCTGCTGTGAGCTCACTCAGCAAAGATTTCTTCAAAGAGGCGAGCAAATACCTAGCTGAAGTAGATACGACGCTCGCCGAGCGCTATCCAGGAGACTTTGGTGGCCGCCAACCAATCCATACCTGTTATGTCCCGGCCGACAAATTCTC
>RGER01000260.1 GCA_009917815.1 Actinomycetota bacterium | reverse complement strand
GTAGAAAACATGGCTACTACACCAATGATGGGTGGGCGGCGCAGAAAGGATCGCAAGAACAAAAACAAGAATAAGACTATCACGAGGCGCCGGCGTTAAACCGCATGTAAAACAAATAAACCAGTGGCAAATTGTCCGCTCGTTTATCTGTTTTAAAGATTTATTCAATTACACATCATTACGCTCCGTCTCCAAGCACTTCAGCAACTCCGAGGTAGCCTTCTCCCAGGTGTAGCCCAGAACAGCATCCTTCGCCTTTGCGCCGTGACGCGCCTTCTTAGACGAGTCATTCAGATACTCCTCCATAGCCAAGCAAACGTCGTGGGGGTCACACACATGCGCCTCACCGCCCACCGGACTATAGACACTCGGCAGGTAATAGGAATACTTGGGCTTTACGAGGGCTGAATTATCCTCCCGACAGAACTCCTTGTAGCCGCCGATATCCGGTACCACCTGAGGAATCCCAACACCCATCTGCTCAAACGTGCAGAGACCCCAGCCCTCACCCTCGGCCGTTGAAATACCCACATCCGCCACATTGTACAGAACATTAATATCCTCGTCCTTGAATACCATGTCCTGGGAGGAAATCATCAGACGATTGCCGAATTGCTCAATCGGCACACCACGCTTCTTCAGTTCACGTACAAAGATCTCAAAGAGCCACCACCCACCCTTCTCACCCTTATCGCAAATACACAGCAGCAGAATGGGCCGGTTAGGGTATTTCACCACGAGCTCCACGAAGGCCATAATCATAATATCGTGACGCTTACGAGGCTGGTTCCGATTCAGGCTCATGATGACAAAGGCGTCATCAGGGAGTTTCAGACTCTTTCTGGCTAGTTCCCTCGGCAGCGTGTAAAAGACGCGAGGGTCAAAGCCGTGGCCGAGTACGGAGAGGGGACGCGTGACACCCTGGTCCTTGAGTTGCTTCTTCCAGTACGCGGTGAAAGCGAAGACACGGTCGGCATCGCGATTCAGAATGTCAATCATACCCTGCAGCTGGCAGTCGTAGACCTGGTCGCAATAAATCCAGAGCTTGAAATTGCGCTGGATTCCCGACTTCCGGATCTCCTCTAGAAACCGCGTGACTACCGCCATGTCGTTGTAGATCATGACGACCTGGGGCTGCTTCTTCCGAATTGTGTCCACGAGCGCCTGGTATCCGAAGCCCTGCTGCGGCGGTGACTCCAGAGCAGCCGCATCAACCACCGACACGTTGGAGGGGTAGGGACGGAAATTCGGTGGAGTCTGAGGGTGGCGCTGGAATCCGAAATGGGTCAGATCCAGCCACGGCTGCTTCGCGAGCTGCTCTAGAATGCCGTAACTGACCTTGGAGTAGCCGGTGAATTGCTGGGCATGAGTACTGACCAGCATGAACCTGAGCTTGTTCTTCTCGCTAGAAGGGGTCTGACGACTAGAGGTGGTGGCATTGAAGTTGGTGAGAGGCGCAGTGTCAAAGCTGAAGGTGGGGGTTGCAGAAGGGGTTTGTGCCTGCTGAGGTTGAGTGGGCTGTGTTGTGACCGTTGCTGAAGGTGCCGTAGGCAGTACAGGCGTAACAGGTACTGAAGGCGCCAAAGCCTGATCAATGGACTTAAGATAGGACGGAAGTTCCATACTGTCTTAGATACATCAGGGCCTTTTAGACCATTTATCTGCGCCTTACTCCAAGTGAGTTATCTCAAATACCAGGCTCAATTCTCTCATATTTAGATTGAGTGGACGACCGAATTCGTCCCGTATACTTATCTCAAGATTAGAGACTCTTGAAATGGGGGCTGGGCTAGATTCAAATATAGAATGGTCAGTTTCCTTATCCAAGTTTGTATAGTCGGTGTTGCCATTTTTAATATAAAAGATGTGGAAGCAATCCCGCCGCCCAACACCACACTCTATTCTGTCCAGATTGCGCCCATCCGTCTCTATATGCAGATAAATCCGAG
>RGER01000259.1 GCA_009917815.1 Actinomycetota bacterium | reverse complement strand
TCCATCGTGGTGAACCAGTGCTCGTTCAGGCATTCATCCCGGAACTTGCCATTGAACGATTCGATATACGCGTTCTCGTTCGGTTTGCCCGGCCGTATGAACGAGAGCTGTACATTCGACTGATACGCCCAACTGTCGAGCACTTGGCCTTCGAACTCGGGACCGTGATCTACTGTGATCGATCGAGGCAGTCCCCGCGTGTCGGCCAACCGCTCCATCACAGACTTTACCCGTGAGCCGGTGATCGAGGTATCGACCTCAATCGCCAAACACTCGCGAGTGCAATCATCCACGATGTTCAGGCAGCGCAGGCGCCGACCATCGGCCAGGCCGTCGGCGACAAAGTCCATTGACCAACTCAGATTGGCCGTCATCGGTTTGGGCAGTGGCTTGCGCTCGACCTGGCCGATGCGTTTACGCTTACGCCTGCGCACTGCCAGCCCCGCCTCCCGATACAGGCGATAGACGCGCTTGCGATTCACTTCCCAGCCCTCGCGGCGCAGCCGCAGATACACTCGCCGGTAACCGTAGCGACGTTTCACCGCCGCGATCTCGCCAATGCGATCGCGCAACTCCGGACACGCCGGGCGCCGGCTGCGATAGCGATACAGCGATCTTGAGATATCCGCCAGCCCGCACGCGCGCGTCACACCGAAGTGGCGTTCCGTCATCAGCACGGTCACCGCTTCCCGCTTCGCCTGCGGGCTCACCACTTTCGGCCCAGCAGATCCTTTAATGCCGCTTTGTCCAACTCCGCATCGGCCAGAAGGCGCTTGAGCTTCGCGTTCTCCGCCTCCAGTTCCTTCAGCCGTCGCGCCTCCGAAACCGTCATCCCCGCGTACTTGGCCTTCCAGTTGTAGAAGGTCGCCTCCGAAATCCCGTGTCGCCGGCACAGCTCCTTGGTCTTCGCACCGGCTTCGGCTTCCTTCAACACCCCGATGATCTGGTCTTCCGTAAATCGCTTTGCCTTCATCGTCCACTCCTTTCAGAGCGGACTCTACCCCCATACAGGACTAATTGCGGGTGTCAGGTCGTGGCCATCCTGCGATCTTCTTCGATTACATTACGTCCATCAGTAACCTTTAGTTTTCCTGCTAGCGCATGGAAAGTTCCTATATTTAGGAGTTCGGAGACCGTAGGGGAAAGCAGTTGAGAAATGCGGGTGCGCATTTCTTGAGCAGCGTCGCGCGTAAACGTCAAAGCACAAATACGGCTTGGAATAAATCCATGCTTTTCAATTAAATAAACAATTCGGCCGATCAGGGCTCTCGTCTTCCCGGAACCGGCGGGCGCGTAGACCAACATGGGCCCAAGTGGTGCAAAAACCACATTTTGTTGCGACGAATCAAAACCTAATCTCGAAATACTCAGAGACTCAATTGAGGACGCATATTGATGCTGAATATTTTGAATGCAATCTGAAAGATTAGAGTTAATCTGTCGCCCAGAAAATCGCAGAGTCTTGAGGCCCGTGTGCTCCGTGATTGCGGCATCTCGACTGGTATCGCGCTCGGCATCATGATAGTTGGCGCCATCACATTCCACGACAAAAATCGGCTGCCCAGACTCAGAAAAAATAAGGAAATCGACTGAGAACGGTCCGATCGAGACTTGTTCCTTGAAGGGAACAGAAGCCTCCTTTAACGCGAAAGCAAGTCTTGCTTCAATGGGGGACTGAGGCATAGGGATCAATCCTATCCTTTATGTCCGCGCAAACACAATTCGATGCACTTATTTGCAAAATATAGTTGGACACGAATTTCGATTTCGCAACCCATATGGCATAAAGCAGTTATGGAGCGGCTAATCCACCACACTGAATCTTCCAAATCTTCAGCCATAGGCGTGTAACGGCGCGTCTCCGTGAATCAAAGGGGCCAGGCTCGATCTTCTGCCGTTGACGCGTTGCCACTGCAGCACCGAACAATTCCCGCAGGGGTAGTTCAATGGC
>RGER01000258.1 GCA_009917815.1 Actinomycetota bacterium | reverse complement strand
GTGAGTGCCATCAACACCAAGCTGGAGACCCTTGCCGGTAACCTGGATAAGGCGCCTGCTGCAGGCGCAGCAAAGGCTGCAGAGGCAGAGCCAGAGGCGTCCACGCCTACGCCTGCCGCCGGCGCAGAGGTAGTCAAGCCTGCCGACGAGATTCGCAAGAATCTTCTGCGCGTAGATGTGCTCGTAGAGGAGTTCCAGCAGTACGTGCGCAAGAACATGCGCGAGCTGGCTGATTCCAAGGTTCAGGAGGAATACGACAACTTCCTTTTTGCTCATGGTTCCAAGCTAGAGGAGGAGTTCTTCGCGAAGAACGAGTTCCGCACGACCATGCGCGGTATCAAGGTGCGCGGTGTATTCGCATCGGAGGCTGAGGCAGCTGCGCGCGCCAAGCGCCTCCAGAAGGCCGACCCCTCGTTCAACATTTACCAAGGTTATGTCGGTAAGTGGATGGCCTGGGAGCCTGACGCAAACAAGGTCGGCGATCAGGAATACGCGAATGAAGAGCTGAACACTCTGATGAAGAAGTACCGGGAGAACGAGGAGAGTCGCGAAGTCTTTTACAACGAGCAAAAGAAGTCGCGCATGGGGAATGCGAAGACGCGCACGGCAGCCGAAGTGGCCCCTGAGGCCACTCTGACGCCGAGTGTCGAGGCAGTGCCTGCTTCCGCCTCTGCTTCCGCCTCTGCTTCCGCCGCGCAAGCAGAAGGAAGCAGTTACGACGGCCTCTTTTCTGGCCCCGCAGATCTGGCGATTAAGCGCAAGATTGAGCGCATGGATTAGAGGGTCTAGGCGTTGCCGGTAGGAACCGCATCTGGATAACGGGTGCCAATACGAACACATGTATTCGGCTCCTTCGCACAGAAATGGCCCTCGCCACAAACAGGATTGCACGTAGCCGGGTAATTAGGATTTACAAAACCCTGTACACTTGATGTTCCCCTTAGAATAGGTAAAAGAGCCATTAAGACAACCAGTAAGAGCAGTACATACCATGTGCCGGTCTTTATGGTCAACTTCGCCATCTTTCTAATTACACCTCTCTAAAAATACGGCAGGGGTGATAAGATACCCTGAGGAGCAAGAGGAACAGGCTCCTTATCATATGCCGCCTTCGGCTCTGTCTGCGCACAGAAGCCATTAATACACTTCAGACCCGCGTCACACGGCGCCAGATCCACTCCACAGCGCGCAGATCCACTGCTTGTAAATCCCTCGGAAATGGGTTTTCCAAGAATCACTAGCAATAGTCCAAGGACAAACATAAGAAGGAGAACCTGTCCAATGTCTTTCATTTCAGAGGATAGTGCCATTCTAAGAAGTATCAATCTTATTGCATCGGATATTTTTTCACCTGTATCATCGGCCCCTTCAACCGTTTCGCAGCCGTAGCGTCGTATTCATTCCCCTCCTCGCCATCCTTCTCCTTATAATTCGCCATCGCGTGATTCCAGAACTCCTGGGCGCCTATGCGGAACTCGCCGTGCATCTCGGCCTTGTACCAAAATACCGTATCCTCCAGCTTATTGGACTGCGAGTTATTGTTCATGACAATACACTCATAATTCTGCGTACACTGGTCCATTACCTGGCAGAAGAACTCGAAGCTCGGAAATGCACTGCCGAAGTTCTCAAAAATACGTTTGCGATTGGTAACATAGGGCTCTCGGAGGATGAAACAATAGTCCACGTTCGTGCGCAACATGGGCGGAATACCGAGAGGGTACTGCATAGTAATGATGAAGAACACCTTCAGCCAACGACCGTTCAAGAACAGATAGCGAATATTGCGATCGTGGAGCCAACTGTCGTCATAGAGACAGTCGTCCATAATCAAGAAACTTCTCGGATCCGTGCGTTGTTGACCATACGCCTCCACTTCCTTGTTGATCTTCGCCATAATCATCTTCTGCCTCTTACAAAAGTTCGCAATAATCACAGGACTGTAGTCTCCGTGAATGAACAGCGGAGGAATGAGTTTC
>RGER01000257.1 GCA_009917815.1 Actinomycetota bacterium | reverse complement strand
GGATGACCCGCCGAAGCCGATGCAGCAGTTTCTCGCGTTCGATATCTTATATGCCACGGACAAGCGCGATGTGAGCCAGTTCCCCTTTCAGCCAGGTGCGACGATGCCTGTCGCAGAGGGGGCGCCTCCGGCCGAGCCTCGACCGGTCGAAGATAGTCGTTACAATCAGCTGAAAGCATGGGTTGCTACATGGAACAAGGGCGATGGGCCCACCGTCATGCCCGGAGTTTCAGCGCAGAATAAACTCCAGGTGGCGGCAAAAGAGTTCCTCTTTGCGAAGGCGGGCGACAAATCCATCTTCCGTGCCGCTGCGCGGATTCTCTCGGCCGCTCGCCCCTATTACACGGACGGCCTCATCTTTACTCCGAATGCGAATCCCCTGCCCATTCGGCCCGCGGCGACATTCTTCGAGCAGTTCAAATGGAAGCCCCCGAAGGACAATACGATTGATTTCCTCGTTGTCACAGAGAAGGTGACCGGCTCTAAGAGCATTGACAAAGTGATTACCGGTATCAAGCCCGAGAGCGGTGAAACGGTGACCTATAAGACACTCCGCCTCTTTGTAGGGTCACGCACGGCGAATCCGCGGGACATTATTCTCAATAGGCGCGACCTTCCGCGCAAAGACAGGACCTTTGAAGGGAAGAAGGGAGGTGATTACAAACCTGTTCCGTTCACTCCAAAGGAGTTTCCTGACCCTCTTGCGTCATATGCGTGCCTCCCTATTCATCGTGACCCCGATACAGGCGAAGAATACGTGATGACGGAGCATACACAGGAGCCTATTCAGGACAAGACCATTGTGGAAATGGCCTATGACCCGTCGCAGCCTCCTAGATGGCGGTGGAGGCCACTGCGTGTGCGCATGGACAAGACGGAGCGCCTACAGCGCGGTATCATCAGTCGCACACTGAACGCAGACATAGTGGCGGAGGATGTCTGGAATAGTATCTATGACCCTGTCACGGAGACGATGATTAAGACGGGTGATGAGGAGCCGACGGAAGAGGAGTTGGCCGCACTCGGAGGACGCACGCGCGAATCTTCTGCGCGCCAATACTTTGACCGTCAGGGTCCGGAGGCCGATGAGGGTCGTGTGACGACGATGAAGAAGTTTCACAATCGCTGGATTAAGGAGAATATTCTCTATAATGTGGGACTTCGTGGTGGCGACAAATCGCTTCTAGAGTTGGCCTGTGGTGTGGCGGGCGACCTACATAAATGGCTGCGCATGAATGTGGGGTTTGTGCTTGGCCTCGATTACGCCGCGAAGAATATTATGGATACGGCGGATAGTGCCTATACTCGCTATATGGGTCAGATGGTAAATCGGGGTGGATTCGAGAATATTTCTCCGATGGTCTTTGCCAACGCAGATTGCTCGAAGCCCCTGGTCGATGGCTCTGCCGGTATGAACGAAGAAGAGAAAGATATTCTGCGCTCCGTATTTGGGAAGTCACAGCCAGTGGGGCCCGTACCGCCCTTTGTAGAAGAATACGGGGCTTCGCGCTTGAAAGCTGGCGCGGATTGCGTGAGCTGTATGTTCGCCATTCACTATATGTTTGAGACGGGGGCAAAGTTCAATGGCTTTCTCCGGAATCTCAGCGATACGATGAAGATTGGCTCATACTTCATAGGGTGTTGCCCTGATGGCGACAGAGTATTTGAGCTTCTTCGGGGTGTGGAATCGAAGAAGGGTATTGAGGACGATGTAGTATTGTGGGATATTACGAAGCGATATGATGTGGAAGATATGCCCGAAGGCGATGACGGGTTCGGCCTGGGTGTCGATGTGGAGTTCATCAGTATTGGTAAGGGTCATCGCGAGTATCTTGTGCCGTTTCGCTTACTGGAAGACAAGATGCGCCTAATCGGCTGCGAGTTGCTGAACGCGGAAGAGTTGAAGGAGGTCGGGATGGTAAACTCCACGGCGACATTTGATGTAAGTTGGGAAATGGCAAAGAAGAAGGGCGAGAAGTT
>RGER01000256.1 GCA_009917815.1 Actinomycetota bacterium | reverse complement strand
ATCCATCCCTCGATAGAGCTGGAGGGCATCTGCATTGATTATTTCCGCGCCCATCACCTCAGCCAGGTCAAGCGCAGCATCGCTTTTGCCGACCGCGGTGGGACCCACGAGGAAGAGCAACATCGCTACGGCCTTGGAGTAAGCGAGAGGAAGGTGCGGGTTTCAGTCGAAGATTGTGCGCTCTCCCAGAGATCTCCTGATCGTGTCCGTCGTACCAGATGAGGGGGTTGCTCCGCGACTAAATGGTGAGGGGCTGCTTGGGTTACCGTGACTGTTGCTAAGTCACCTGGCCGCAGCCGCTCTTCGCTTGCGAAGTGCACCAGATTAAAATCTCTCGCGCGTCCGCTCTGACGTAAAGTTGCGTCATCTTTCCGTCCCGGCATGTCGGAGACGAGCACCTCTACTTCGCGACCCACTTGTGCCTTCTTCTGTTGCCAGGCTATCTCTTCAGTAAATGCATGAAGGCGCACATACCGCTCGCCCACCACATCTTCGGGGATTTGCTGTGGCATCTCTGCCGCAACAGTCCCTGGTCGCTTTGAGTACTTAAAGGTGAAAGCCATATCGAATCTAGCGGCCTTAATCACATCGAGCGTCTGCTGGAAATCGCTTTCACTCTCGCCCGGGAAGCCCACAATGATGTCTGTGGTGATGCTGGCCAGCGGAAGTGCCGCACGCACTCTTTCCACGATCCCTAAGTAGCGATCTGCTCGATAAGAACGGCGCATCGCTTTAAGAATGGCATCTGATCCTGACTGTAAAGGCATATGCAGATGTGGCATCACATTATGAGTCTCCGCCATCGCCGCGATGACATCATCGGTGAAGTCACGCGGATGGGGGCTGGTGAAACGAACTCTCTCTAGGCCCTCGATCTCACCACAAGCGCGCAAGAGATCAGCAAATGCTCCCCGTTCGCCAAGTTCAACACCATAAGCATTCACATTTTGCCCGAGCAATGTGATCTCATTGACTCCATCCGCTACCAAAGCGCGGACTTCATCGAGAATCTCTTTCTTATTGCGATCCTTCTCTACTCCGCGCAATGCGGGAACGATACAGAAGGTGCACGTGTTGTTGCACCCTACTGAGATGGAGACCCAAGCCGAATGTAATGAGTCTCGTTTTGAAGGAAGCGTCGAGGGAAATATTTCAAGCGATTCCACAATCTCAAGTTGCGACTCTCGCTCTATACGAGCTCTTTCAAGAAGTAAGGGCAGCGACCCCACATTATGGGTGCCGAAGACTACATCCACCCACGGTGCTCGACGCAATATTTCTCCGCGATCTTTTTGGGCCAAGCAGCCACCTACGGCAATTTGCATCGAAGGATGCGCCACCTTCTCGGCAGCGAGCATTCCTAGGGTTCCGTAGAGTTTCTGGTCGGCATTCTCACGCACCGCACAGGTGTTGAAAACCATCACATCGGCTAATGCGCTCTCCGATTCTTGAGCTTGATACCCCGCCTCTTCAAGAAGGCCCGCTAGACGCTCTGAGTCGTGCGCATTCATTTGGCAACCAAAAGTTCTCACAAGATACGTCCGCGCGTTGGTTGCCATAACTTCAGTCTACGAGTCAGCGATCAAAAAAGAAATTTATGTTCCATTCATTCAGAGGAGAGTCTGCTAGATCACGCTGCAAATTGCTCATTTTTACTTGAAGGAAAATCAACTCCTTCTAATGTAGTTCCTGTCCAAACAATCACGGACTAGGGAGAAAAAGATGAAAAGAAAGACTTTCGACCGCTTACTTTCAGCCGCCGGGGCGATGCTTTCGGTAGTTCTTATCGTCGCTGGAGGAATGCTCCTCTGGGGCGCAAACTTTGCCAACAATCAGGTGAACACTCAGCTCAAAGATCAGAACGTTTTCTTTCCGAAGGCGGGCTCTCCTGGTTTTGACGCCAAGAAATTTCCAGAAATTCAAAAGTATGCTGGTCAACAGATGACCACCGGTCAGCAAGCAAAAGATTATGCAAACTTC
>RGER01000255.1 GCA_009917815.1 Actinomycetota bacterium | reverse complement strand
GTCATATTGGACCCGCCAGATGCTCGTGAAGCGGTCTTGCGTTGGCTAGGTGATCCCCATGGCGCGTGAAAGTTCCCTTGCACGATATGGGCGCCTCATCAACTTGATCCCTATGCTCTACGCGAATCCTTCGCTGGAGATCGCTGAAGTAGCCCGTGATCTTGGGATTACAGAGAAGCAGTTATTGGATGATCTCAATTTACTTTGGATGTGTGGACTACCAGGACACTCGCATCTTGAGCTGATAGATATGAACTTTGAATCAGGTTTTATCGAGATCATCGACCCCCAAAATTTGGCGCGACCCCTCAATCTCACTCCTCTTGAGGTCACAGAGATTCTCTTAGGGCTCGAGTTGATTTCGGCAGCAGTGGATCCATCAACTCTGGTTCTGCTCGACTCGGTGAGAACAAAACTTGCTGAGGCGCTCCCATCAAGTCCGAGAGTGTCAGACGCGATCCGTGTGGAGCGCGAAGAGCCCTCCACGGATGTCGCAGGAATTCGCTCCCTACTCCTTCAAGCGATTGCCGAGGAGAAAGAGATCGTTGCTACGTATCGAAGCTTGAGCGGGCGAGAGTTGAAGGAACGCAGACTCATTCCGTTGCAGATCGTGACACGAGATGGTCACGATTATCTCTCAGGGGTTGAGCATGGAGAGAACGTGCGCAAAGTCTTCCGACTCGACCGATTCGATCATGCCCAACTGGGGGAGGAGTCAGAATCCATCACCCCTCTCCTGATCCTCACGGAGCCCTTGCCTCGCACCCTCAGAATTGAGGTCCCAGAGGAGCGTGCCTTCTTGGCAGACAGGGTCAACGCAATTCAGGTGGGGAGTTCGAAGGATCGGGTGATCCTAGAATTTCGCTATTTCGAAGCCCCGTTCGCGGCACGGGTAGCCTTGGCTTTTGGCGCCGGAACTCAACTTATCGGTTCGGGGCCAGAGACCTCAGAGGTAGCCGAGCTCCTCGAGCGACTCTTAGGCCAAGTCCGAGATGCCTATGCGCAACGCCAGTAGATTACCTCTATGAACGCTTGGGGCTGGATCGCACTCTTCTTTGGGATTGTGGCGAGCGGAATCGTGATCAATCTCGTGCTCATCCGTCGCGTCTGGCGCAGCGGGAAGCGCCTTCTCTCGGAGATTTCGGCCATCAGAGGCCACGTGAAGAGGCAGTAGGCTTCCCATGAGGTCTGAGGGTTTCTTCTGAGAGGGGTTTGGCTATGGGATTAGAGAGACCAGGTACCTGGGTCGTTCTTATCGTTGTTGTGGTGGTGCTCTTTGGGGCTAAGCGCCTCCCAGATAGCGCAAAGGCGTTGGGACGATCACTGAAGATTTTCCGGAATGAAATTAAGGATCAGGACCCCAAGAAGGAAAGCGACAGTTCTGAGCAGTGAGAGCTGGCTCGCGTGAGGGTCGGATGCCCTTGGCGGAGCATCTTCGAGAGTTACGTCGAAGGATCGGTCGCTCTGCCCTAGCGATTCTCCTTCTCACTTCCGTGGGATGGGTCTACTACGACCAAGTCATCGCTTTTTTGGCGTCGCCCATCTGCGATCTCAACCATGCACAAACAACGTGCGGCTCGCTATACATCAATGGAGTTCTCGGCCCGCTCAATCTTCAATTAAAGGTGGCCTTAACTGGAGGAGTGATACTCGCTGCTCCGATCTGGCTCTACCAACTCTGGGCATATTTGGCACCGGGACTGCATCGACGAGAAAAGAAGTGGGCCATTATCTTCGCGGCAACCGCCACGCCACTTTTCGCGGCTGGGTCATACCTCTCGTATTTGGTTCTCCCTCAAGCGATTAGAATTCTTCTAGGTTTTACTCCTGGCACCCTCAATAACCTCATCAAATTCGATGACTATCTAGATTTTGTCTTGCGCATGATTCTCGTCTTCGGCCTCTCTTTTGAACTCCCTTTGATACTCATTGCACTCTCGCTCGCAAATCTACTTACCGTCAAGCGAATGCTTGCTTGGTGGCGCGGCGCCGTCTTTTGCATATTTCTC
>RGER01000254.1 GCA_009917815.1 Actinomycetota bacterium | reverse complement strand
CGGCCGGAGTGGTTCTTGAGCCTGCTGTCATGACGGCGATCGACGTTGCTTTAGGAAAACTTCCGACTCGGGACGCTGCACTGACGGTGAGTCCGAATCCACGACCATAGATAGATCGTGAGGTTAGAGTCAGACCTTGGTTCCTCGAGTGATCATTGCCGGTGGCGTGCGCAGCCGTCGAAGTTGCGTAGAGCGTAACCACGCGTAAAGCGAGATGCCCTTGAGAGATTCATTGGGGAAGCGCTCTCTCGCAACTTTCTTGATGCGTCGTGCAAGGAGGGCGCCATCAACGATGACTCCTAGGAGAACGGTGTAGAGGAAGAGGCTGGCGTAAACCTGCATCACGCGGAAAGACGAGAGTGCGAGCACGATCAAAACGACGGGCAGGAAGTATTCGCCCACGGAGCGTCGAGAATCGACCATGTCACGGGCGAGTTTGCGTACTGGGCCCTTATCTCGCGGTGGCATTGCGCGCTCATCGCCGCGTAGATAAGCCGCACGTTGTGCCATGCGTTCAATCTTTGCTTGATCGCGCGCAGCCTTGCGGGCTTCCTTTGAGTTTGCGGGAGCTATCGAGCTCTTTTTGCGCTTTGCCTCGGCTTCACTTCGCTTCGGCGTAGGGCGACCTTTGCCGGTGGACATCTCTTCAGACATGTGGACCTTCCTTGGTTGAAGCGTGCGAGCTACTAGGCAAGTGAGAGCATACGGTCAAGAGCAGTTCGGGCCTCACTCGAAGTGCGTGGGTCCACTGAGATTTGATTGACCACGCGCCCCAGGACGAGTGCCTCCATCGCACCTACTAGGTGGGGGAGATCAATCCGATTCATGGTGGAGCAGTAGCAGACGCTCTTATCGAGGAAGTGGATGTTCTTATCTGGATGCGAACTCGCTAGACGCTTCACTAAATTGAGTTCAGTTCCGATGGCCCATGAGGATCCTGCAGGCGCGGCCTCGATGGTCTTGATGATGCGTTCGGTTGAACCCACAAAATCAGCAGCTTCGGCAACTTCGTATTGGCACTCTGGGTGTACCAAGATATTGACGTCCGGTATGCGGGTGCGAATTTCATTGACGCTGGCCAAGGTGAATCGACCGTGTACCGAGCAATGCCCTTTCCATAACAACATCTTTGCTGACGCAATCTCCGCGTCGGATAAACCACCTTGTGGTTTCCATGGGTCAAATATTGCGCAGTCGTCGAGTGCGAATCCCATTTCTCGCACGGCAGTGTTGCGACCTAGATGTTGATCGGGGAGGAAGAGAACTTTCTCTCCCTTTTCGAATGCCCATTTGAGTGCGGTCTTCGCATTCGATGAGGTGCAGACGGTGCCGCCATTACGTCCCGTGAATGCTTTGATGGCCGCGGATGAATTCATATAGGTCACCGGAATGGTCTTCTCTGCAACGTTTAATGCTTTGAGCGAATCCCACGCATCTTCTACCTGCGAGTGGGTCGCCATGTCTGCCATTGAACATCCTGCTGCCAGATCGGGCAGGATCACCTTTTGAGAATCGCTCGTCAGAATGTCGGCGCTCTCGGCCATGAAGTGCACGCCACAGAAGAGAATGAATTCACTCTCGGGTCGGCCAGCGGCGGCTTGGGCAAGTTTGAATGAATCACCGGTGACATCTGCAAAGGCAATAACTTCATCGCGTTGATAGTGATGGCCCAGGATGTAGGCGCGCTCGCCCAAAGCCTTACGGGCAACGCGAGCGCGCTCTACTAAGTCGGGGTCACTGGCAGGTGGAAGGTCACCAGGGCAAGAAACGCCACGCTCACTTGCCAGGTCGATGCCGGCGCCGAGAAAGAGCAGTTCTGCCATTTGCTCATCATGGCAGAAAATTACGGTCAATTCAGAGTTGCATCGCAGCCAGGTGGCTGTGATGGTGGTGACGTGAAGATTTTGGTGGCACCGGATTCGTTCGGCACTACGTTGAGTGCTAGTGAGGCGGCTGAGGTTATCGCCAGCACATGGCGGAGCTCAGTTCCTCATGACGAGGTCCGCACCT
>RGER01000253.1 GCA_009917815.1 Actinomycetota bacterium | reverse complement strand
ACCCGCAAGATGTGCAAGCACCGTTGCGGAGGCAAGTGCAAGCACAAGTGCTGCAAAAAGAAGAGTCGCGGCAGCAGAAGCAGCAGCCGCAGGCGTGTGCAAAGCGGAGGTCGCTATGGATTTGATGGAGCGGTGGATGGAACCGTTAATGGACCTCACTGGGGTGCGGGAATTGCGTCTACTCTACGCATGCCGTGTGAGACAAGTCTGAGCGCCCCTGTGACTGGCGGTGCGTCGGGCACTCTCAACATGAAAGGAGGCGAGCTGTGGGATTCTCCGCCTAGACAGGGCGGCGGCGGTAGCGCAGCAGCTGTAGGTGCCCCTTCAACAGGGGCATACAATGCGCAGACCGCCGGCTATACCCAGCTCGGTGGAAATGAAGTGGATAATTCGATCGTGACTTCTTCAGGCACGCGCCTCATGGTTAACCAGCCATTTGATGCGCGCGGAGGAAACCCGGATTGCCTCAAGGGCGGGGCTCGTCGCAGAAAGTCTAAAAGACGCAACTAATCGTCAGACAACAGACACCGTGATTCTATCACGACGGGAGCCTCCTCTTCTTTGACACCTTTTACACCTTTCCCTTCTAATTTATAAGCGCATTTCCTATAATAGGCCTTGCGCTTGTACCACTGTCCTTGATAAACACTATGACTATCCACAATATCCACGATCAACGGCATAATCTCGCGCTCATCCTTCCGAGTCCGCAGAATACGCCCGGTGCTCTGCTCAATCTTCTTGCGCGGTGATATCATCACCATCGTATTCAGACTCTTAATATTCATCGCCTCCGAAGCCATCGCATATGTCCCCAAAAGCACTTGCGCCACTCGCGCACCCTCTTCGCGCACGTCCTCTTTCATCCCACCGATATAATAACCCATAGTCGTCCCCTTGGGAAGACCATTTGCAATCCTCTCCAGATGCGACTTGCGCTCACTGAGGACCAGAATACGACGCCGAGGTTCCTGTACAAGCTCTGCCATGAGTGTATCAATCATCTGATTGCGTGCCTCACATTCTACCACCTGTGTAAGAAGACGGGCGAGAATAGGATCACCCGTTCTGGTATCCGTGGGAACATCCGCATACGCAGGATCATCGCTATGGAAATCCATCTTGCGCACCACCACATCCGGATCGGCTTCTCGCTGTTTCTCCCAATAAACCGGCTTCCCAAGAAACCATTCAAAGACCTTGGTGAGGCCATCGTCTCTTGTAGGAGTGGCCGAGAGTCCGAGCATATATTTCGTCTGGACTTTCATCAGCGCTCTGCTGAAATGGGCCGCGCCCAAGTGGTGGCACTCATCAAAGATCGTGAAGCCGAAATGGCGGAAATCATTTTCGCTAAACTCCCGCTGTACGAGTGTCTGAATCATTGCGATACAACAATCAAACTCCACCACAACTGGCTTGGGACGAATATCAATGCCGGCTTCGGCTAGACGGTGTAAAAGGACGTCCTTGTTTCCGCCCACGGCAAGGCCGGCAGCGCGTGCTGCCTCTTTGAGCTGGGGGATTGTGGGTTCTTTGCCCACGATCGTATCCGACAAGATCTCCTTTTTATCGGCTTGGATAATTCCAATGCGAATGCCAGGCATGAGGGACTGGAGCTCACCACTCCATTGCTGGAGGAGGAACTCCTTGTCAACCACTATAAGGAAGCGCCGGCCGATGCGCGCTGCGATTTGGATGGCCATGAAGGTCTTCCCGCGCCCGCAAGGCACGCAGATGAGGCCATTTGCGCCGGCATCCATGAAAGTCTTTGCGATGGTTTCCTGGTAGTCGTAGGGTTTCCCTACAAATACCAAGTCACTGCGAATGGGATCTCCGTCGACGAGGGTGCTTTCCTGTGCTTCTCCGTACTTCTCTTTTGCCCACATGCGAGGAAGATACATACGGCCAGCGGTTTCCAGAAATACGGAGAAGGAGTCGCCTTGCTTGGCGAATTTCCCGCCGAGTTTGGGAGAGACGGTCAGCTCTCTGCGGAGCACGGAGAGTTCATAAG
>RGER01000252.1 GCA_009917815.1 Actinomycetota bacterium | reverse complement strand
ATCTTGACGTTGGCAATGTCAACGTCTGACCCGTCAGACTTGACCTCATTGAAGCCCATTCGGCCGAGGTCATCGAGCATACCGCCGCCAGACTCAAATCCATTGGTGGGGTTGCGAACTTCAATCGAGATCGGTTCACCACTGGTGCTCTGCAGAGCAACGTAGCCCGTGAACGTCCCATCGCCAGCAAGGCCACCCGAATCGTCGAAGCCTGCCGTCAACGGAGCGTTACCCGAAATGACGATGTCATCGCCCGTGTTGTTCGACAGGTTGATCGTTCCGTCTTTTTCAAGCACCGCAGTGATGCCACTGACATCGCGATTGATGTTGGCGACCAGTTCCTCGACGCTGCCCGCAGCGCGAACATCGGTTCCGTTGATCGCCAGATCACCGGCCGAGAAGCTCGACACCGTAGGCAGGAAGCCCTTGACGACGTTGTACGCAGTCGCGCGGACCTCGGTCAGCCCCGTGTTGTCGTTGATGATCGACGCGAACTCGGACGCATTCGCCGTTCCAGCGGTGTAGTCAGTCTTGGCCCACGCCCGCCCGTTGATCATGACGTCGTCATATTCAACATTGGAGAGGTCACCAATTCGACCCGACTGCAGTTCACCCTGAATTGCATACCCCTGGATGCCCAGAGCCTTGCTCGACGTAATGCATTTGGCCCAGTGGCGTTTGGGCGTAACCACGCTTAACCATGTCACTCTCCATGTTCTAGTTCGCTCGGGTAGTCAATCTGCAATTCTCATGATTGACAAGCAGGGGCCCAAATTCACTTCCATTTTGCCTCGAGATGGCCCGCCAGAAGGTGGCTGGCGGCGGTGGGAGATAAGGTATGAGCAGTCCGCTTGACCTGGGGGAAATATGAATTTTGTTCTGCTCGCCTTGATCGCCGTAAACATCGCGATCACCATCGTCTTGCTCACCAAAAAGAGCGCCTCCCCTACTGCTGTGGCAGATAGCAAGCTTGCCGAAACCATCACCCCCACCCTCGCCCTTCACCGCGATGAACTTCGCTCCACCATGACTCACAACAACACCACAATCGAAGAGCGTCTCGGCAAGTTCAGAGAATCCCTAGATGGCAATGCTCAGCTCACTAGACAAGATGCCGAGAATGGACGAACTGCCTTGGAGAAATCCCTGAAGGTCTCCCTAGGCGACGTAGAAGAGAAGATTCGCTTACTCACTGAATCGAACGAGAAGAAGCAGAGCGAACTACGAGAGACTCTTCGTCTCGAATTAGAGACTCTACGCAAAGGTAACGAAGAGAAGCTTGAGAAGATGCGTGAGACGGTGGATGAGAAGTTACAGAAGACTCTCGAATCACGTCTTGGTGAATCCTTTAAGCAAGTGAGTGACAAACTCGAAGCAGTTCATAAGGGGTTGGGTGAAATGCAATCGCTCGCTACTGGCGTTGGCGATCTCAAGCGAGTGCTCACTAATGTAAAGAGCCGCGGAGGATGGGGTGAAGTACAGCTCGGTCGTCAATTAGAAGACATGCTTACCCGCGAGCAGTACGACATGAACGTCAACATCGTTCCTGGCTCGCGAGATGTAGTGGAGTACGCGATCAAACTTCCTGGCGTCACTGAAGGCGATGTTGTTTACCTGCCGATCGACTCGAAATTCCCGCAAGAAGATTACGAACGTCTCCTGCTTGCTCAGGAGGGCGGCAATGTTGATGAGATGGATGCTGCCGGCAAAGAGATCGAGAAGGCCATCAAGATTCAAGCGAAGACAATTTCTGAGAAGTACATCCACCCACCGCAATCGACCGACTTTGCGATCATGTACTTACCTACTGAAGGACTCTTCGCTGAAGTGATACGTCGACCAGGTCTCTGCTACGAATTGCAGAACACCCACCATATTTTGGTTACTGGTCCCACGACCTTGATGGCCATTCTTAACAGTTTGCAGATGGGCTTTAAGACCCTCAAGATTCAAAAGAGCACCAGTGAAGTATGGAAAGTGCTCGGCGAGGCGAAGACAGAATTTAATAAGTACGGCAA
>RGER01000251.1 GCA_009917815.1 Actinomycetota bacterium | reverse complement strand
GGATTTTGATTTGTAGCAATGTTTCCAGGGTATTGAACCTTTACAACATTTGCTTCCGCTTGTGTTCTGAGTTTATTAATATAAGAAGCCGCACTAGGCATTTGTCTTCTCACCAGCAGGAATTCTTATCTTACGACGAACCTTTACTTCGTCTTTGCTCAGAATAGTACGAGCTAGTTTCGCAGTATCTAAAGTTTCGTAATTGGGCCACTCGATTTTCAGCTGCGCACTTGCCGCTTTGAGAAACCCAATATCGAATGGCGCATTATGTGCGACCAGAACTGCGTTGTCGGCATTGTCACAGAATTCAAGGAACGCCGGAAGTGCACTTTCGATCCCTGGCGCCAGGGCAACCATTGAATCTGTAATGCCGGTAAGCACCGTAATGAAAACGGGGATCGGCCCTCCGGGATTCACGAAGGTGCGAAATTCTCCGAGAACTTCACCGGCTCGTACTTTGACTGCGCCGATTTCGGTGATGGCAGATGAGGCGGGTGATCCGCCAGTGGTCTCTAAGTCGACGACAATGAAGGTCGTTTCGTGGAGCGGCCGGCCCATATCGTGGAGCGAGAGTTGGTCACTCATGTCGTGCCTTGCGCCCATTACGAACTTTGCTCACGAGAGAAGCGATCGCCAACAGCGCTAGCAGAGAGATAATTGAGATGAAAATTATGTATACCTCGGTGGGCACGTGACGGGCGACCGCCAAGATATAGAGATCAGGGAGCAAGAAGGTGATGGCGGCGACAACGCCCCACGTACGCGCGCGAGAAAATTCTCGATCGATCACAGAGGTGACCAACCGCGCCGTTGCGACCCCATACGGCCAGGAGGAAGCGATATCCAGGGCCAGGTAGAGCCACGGGTTGACGCCGTACTTGCCGAGAGCTTTCCAGACCACGAAGGCGCGCCCAGCCCCGTAGAGAACGACCACGATCACCCAGAGGCGTTCCAGGAGGCGGCGCTTGGCAGCTCGTGATCGGGCGGGCGTCATGACCTGAGCCTACGGTGACCCACCGACTCTCCGGGATAAGGTGACCCCCATGGCGTTATCGAAGAGTCACCATCTCCGCAGGGCGGGTTTAGCAGTTCATGCGCTCACGGCGAGTGGTGCGGCAGCTGGATTGCTTGCCTTACAAGCCACTATCGACGGGCATATTCGCGCAGCGCTGCTCTGGCTGATTGTGTGTCAGGTGCTCGATGGTATCGACGGTCCGATCGCCCGAAAATTGGCAGTCACCGATCATGCACCGCAATTTGATGGACATATTCTTGATCTCGTCGTCGATTACGTGACGTGTGTGGTCGTTCCTGTTGCCTTTATGGTGCGCATGGATCTCTTACCTAGCGGCTGGCAGATGGCAGTTGCCGCGTTGATGGTTTTCAGTTCAGCGCTCTGGTTTGCCCGCACTGATTTGGAGACGGAAGATGCGTGGTTTAACGGTTTTCCAGCAGCGTGGAATGTTGTCGTTCCCACTTTCCTCATCTTGCATACGGGGCGCACGTGGGCGACGATTATTTCTGTTGCACTCTGCGTACTGCAATTAACCAGCGTGAAGTTCCCCCATTTGATGCGGGTTAAGGCGATGCGCGCGTTCACTATTCCGATGATGTTGCTTTATTTACTAGCCCTTACGGTTCTTTCGGCCACCTATGAGAGCGCAGATCTTCTCAATGGCCCTCGGTGGGCTTATTGGATGCTCTCCCTGACGCCGCTCTACCTCCTCTTCATTGTGATTTGGCGAACTTGGTTTTCGCAGCGGAAGATTTTTGGGGTCTCGATTCTCTAGTCGCTCTCTGAAGCGTGGCTCCTCCTGGCGGGACTCGCGCTGGTGCTGGGGTGTCAGTGGTCGGTTCTAACGTGGTGCCATGATCATTGATTGCGATACCTGTCTCATTCCCACGTTGGGTCGGGCTCAGGAATGTTCTGAGTGCGTGGTGACCCACTTGCTCGCCATCACCTTCTTGCTCCCTGATCTCTATATCTTGGCGGTCGCCCGTCACGTGCCCACCGAGGTATA
>RGER01000026.1 GCA_009917815.1 Actinomycetota bacterium | reverse complement strand
ATTGATGCGGCGCAAAATGTTCTACTCGTCGCTTTCGAACCCGAAGAAGAGTCTCCCATCGTCTTCTTGCGACTACGTCGCAATGTTCGTTCGCATAAACTGGCGGTCTCTACGATCGCGCCTTTCCAATCTGCGGGTAGCAAGAAATTGAACGCCACTGTTATCAAGGGAGATGCGGTTGCTGCGCTCGCCAGTGCGCACCTTGATGCAAATTCGGTAATTTTGGTAGGTGAGCGCGCAGCTCGCACGCCTGGGCTTTACAGCGCCGCACTTCAAGCCGCTAATAAGAGTGGCGCCAAACTTGCCTGGGTCCCACGGCGGGCAGGTGAGCGAGGAGCGCTCGATGCGGGCGCACTTGGCACTCTACTTCCAGGTGGACGCCCTGTTTCAGATTCCGGTGCACGCATAGATATTGCGAGCGCATGGGATGCATCCACGCTTCCGGCCGAGATCGGTCGGACGGGCGAAGAAATTATTGCCGCAGCGGAAGCCGGGACGCTGATCTCGCTGGTGGTGGCCGGCGTAGATATTCACGATCTTCCGGTAGATGCACGGGCAGCGCTCAAGAAAGCATTCGTGGTGAGTTTCGAAATTCGGGAGAGCTCAGTTACTGAATTCGCCGATGTGGTCTTCCCGGTGGCCGCCGTTGTTGAGAAGTCGGGAACCTTCATCGATTGGGAAGGGAGGCCGCGCTCTTTCGATCGAGTTCTTGATGATGTTTCCAAGTTCTCTGATACTCGCGTTCTCTCCATGTTAGCCAAAGAAATGAAGCGTCCACTTGGCTTTAGTGATACGGCTTCTGCAGGCAAGGAGCTTCAGGCACTGGGCAGATGGGATGGTGCTCGAGTTCCCATGATGACTTCTAAGAGTGTCGATGCCTCGAAGAGTGTCGAACAAGGTGGCAATGCAGAATTAATTTCATGGCGGATGTTGCTAGATCTTGGATCGCTTCAAGAAGATGAGCCACATCTTGCGGGAACGGCGCGCAAGGCGGTGGCTCGTATCTCTGCTGGGACTGCTCACAAGCATGGCATCACATCCAAAATTAAGATCACTGGTGATGCAGGCGCGATTACCTTGCCGATAGAGATCACCGAGATGCAAGACGATCTCGTTTGGGTTCCAGAGAATTCAATTAACTCCCAAGTGCGCACACTCGGCAAGAGCGGGCGCGTCACGATTGGAGCGGCCTCGTGAGTGAAGTACAACAACTCCTCGGAAATGATCCGGGCTGGCTCACACTCGTAAAGGCGCTCATTGTTTTCGTCTTTGCTGTGCTGATGACTCTTATGTCCATCTGGGGCGAGCGCCGCATTGTTGCTCGCATGCAAATGCGCCTTGGACCAAACCGTACTGGCCCCTTTGGACTCGTACAGGGCCTGGCAGATGGGGTAAAACTGGCGCTGAAGGAAGACATCATTCCTAAAGCTGCCGATGCGGTGGTCTTCGTTTTGGCTCCCATCATCGCGGCCACCACCTGTTTCATGTCCTTTGCCGTCATTCCCATGACTGGCAAGGTAAAGCTCTTTGGACACGAGACCACCATGCAACTTACGGATCTTCCCGTTGGTGTTCTCTATATTCTTTCGATTGCGTCAATTGGCGTTTATGGAATTGTTCTTGCGGGATGGTCGTCGGGTTCTACTTACCCGCTACTCGGCGGTTTGCGCTCGAGCGCTCAAGTTATCTCTTATGAAGTGGCAATGGGCCTCTCGCTCGTAGCGGTCTTCCTCTACGCGGGCTCTATGTCCACCTCGGACATCATTGATGCGCAACACAAGATTTGGTATGCGATTGTGCTCTTCCCGTCGTTTGTTATCTACGTAATTTCAATGGTCGGTGAAACCAACCGCGCACCTTTCGATTTGGCAGAGGCTGAAGGCGAGCTTGTGGGTGGATTCCACACTGAGTACTCCTCGCTTAAGTTTGCACTCTTCTTCCTTGCTGAGTACGTAAATATCATCACCGTATCCGCGCTAGCCACCACGCTCTTCCTAGGTGGGTACCACGCACTTCCTGGTCTTACATTTACTGAGTCTTGGCTCGGCGGATACTTCACCTTTTTCTGGTTCCTAGCCAAGGTGTTGGCTTTCCTCTTCTTCTTTATTTGGCTTCGTGGCACGCTTCCGCGCCTTCGCTACGACCAATTTATGAAGTTTGGTTGGAAGATACTCATCCCTGCATCGCTCGTGTGGATCATGGTTGTTTCTACGCTACGAGTCTTCTCGCTTCAAGGAACTTCGCGCGCCTACGTATTGGGATTCGTCGTGGGTACGATTTTGTTGGGTCTTGGTGCGAGCTCGATTTACGACAAGACCAAGAAGCGCAAGGCCGGGGAAGTTGCCGCGCTTGTATATGACGCACCTGATTTTGCTGTCCCTCAACTTCCCATGAGCGTTTCCACATTCGTGGTGCCCAGCGCAGCTGCTTCTAAGGAGTCCTCGAGTGAGTAACGAATTGATTCCTTCAAAGGACGGTGCGCTCGATAGAGCGGCACAGGAGAGTATTGCGGTTGCCAACACTGGCCCGGCAAGTCTCGGAAAGCAATCACAGGGTTTTGGCGTCACCTTTGCAACCATGTTCAAGAAAGTGAACACGGAGCAGTATCCAGAGGAGAAAGTACCCACGGCGCCACGTTTTCATGGGCGTCATCAGCTCAACCGTTATCCAGATGGATTAGAGCGGTGCATCGGTTGCGAACTCTGCGCTTGGGCCTGCCCGGCCGATGCTATCTATGTGGAAGGCGCGTCGAATACGGAAGATGGTCGTTTCTCTCCCGGCGAACGCTTCGGTCGTGTTTATCAAATCAATTACTTACGCTGCATTTTCTGTGGACTTTGTATTGAAGCGTGCCCTACGCGTGCTCTCACAATGACCAATGAGTATGAACTTGCAGACGATGGTCGCGAGAAGTTGATTTACGAGAAGCAAGATCTCCTCGCCCCACTTATGCCCGGAATGGTGAAGCCGCCACATGCCATGTTCCCCGGCACTGACGATGGCGATTACTACCGTGGTCAGGTAACCGGTGCTCATCCAAGCCAGGGAGAGCAAGTATGAATCTAATTGTGGCAGCTAATCCATTTTCTCCCGGCCAAACCGGTACCCCAGAGGCGGTTCTCTTCTGGATTTTGGCGCCGCTCGCAGTTCTGGCCGCGGTTAGCATGATTTTCGTGAAGAAGGCGGTGCATTCCGCGCTCCTTCTTGCATGGGTCATGATCACCTTGGCAATTTTCTACATCGCACAAGATGCGCCGTTCCTCGGAATTGTTCAGATCGTGGTCTATACCGGTGCGGTCATGATGCTCTTTCTCTTCATCCTCATGCTTGTCGGTGTCGATAGTTCTGATTCGCTTGTTGAAACCATCAAGGGTCAGCGTGTCATGGCAATGATCGGCGCCCTCGGCTTCGCGGTACTCCTGATCGGCGCTGTCGGCCGCTCGTACACGGGCTTCGCTGGACTTACCGCAGCAAATACTGACGGTAACGTCGAAGGCTTGGCGCAATTACTCTTCACTCGCTACGTCTGGGCGTTTGAAGTGGTTTCGGCACTTCTCATCACGGCCGCTCTCGGTGCCATGGTTCTAGGTCATCGCGAGCGTTCCAGTGAACGTCCTTCTCAGCGAGAACTCTCCATCTTGCGTTTCCGCCCAGGATCAAAGTTGCCTGGTGCTCCGCTTCCTAACCCCGGCGTTTACGCCTTGCATAACGCGGTCGATGTTCCTGCCTTGCGTCCAGATGGCACCCCTGATCCATCATCTGTCCCTGATGTTCTTAAGGCTCGTGGAGATGTCTTAGATACCAAGGCTTTTGAAATGCACACGATTGAGGAGGGCGAAGATGAGTCCAAATAATTACCTGGTGCTCTCTGCGCTGCTCTTTTCCATAGGAGCTATTGGTGTCGTGCTTCGCCGCAACGCAATCGTGGTTTTCATGTGTGTTGAGTTGATGCTCAACGCAGCTAACTTGGCTTTTGTCACCTTCGCTCGGTTACTTGGAAATCTCGATGGTCAAGTAGTCGCTTTTTTTACGATGGTGGTAGCCGCTTGCGAAGTTGTAGTGGGTCTGGCAATTATCGTGACAATTTTCCGGTCTCGTCGTTCGGCCTCGGTCGATGACGCGAATTTGTTGAAGTACTAGGAAGGAGGAATATCGTGGAAGCTACACACGCACTTGCGAGTGGGACTAGTTCCCTCTTGGTTTGGTTGATTGCGCTCCCTGCGCTCGGCGCAACGATCCTTCTTCTGGCCGGGCGTCGTTCCGATAAGTGGGGTCACCTCTTGGCTACCGCACTTTCCGGTGCCTCTTTCGTCGTTGGCCTCGTGGAGCTCTTTCAGATGCTAGGGCGCGATGGTGAATCGCGCGGCGTCACCCAACATCTCTTCACGTGGATCAACGCTGGTTCCTTCAATGTAGAAGCGGGCTTATTACTCGATCAACTCTCGATTTGTTTTGTCCTCCTCATTACTGGAGTGGGCACTCTCATTCATATCTACTCCATTGCATACATGGAGCATGATCATGATCGTCGTAGATTCTTCTCGTACCTCAATCTCTTTATTGCCGCGATGCTCTTACTCGTCCTCGGAGATTCCTTCCTCAACCTCTATGTAGGTTGGGAAGGAGTAGGTCTTGCCTCATATCTCCTCATCGGGTTCTGGAATCAGAAGCCGGCTTACGCCACCGCCGCGAAGAAAGCCTTTGTGGTGAACCGAATCGGTGACATGGGACTCAGTTTTGCGATCATGATCGCATTCACGGCTTTCGGAACGGTTTCCTTCCAAGGTGTAGCAAACCATGCTGGTCCGGAACATAAGCAGATCATGACGTGGATGGGTCTTGCTCTCTTGCTGGCAGCGGCCGGTAAGTCTGCGCAATTCCCCTTGCAATCATGGCTCGGCGATGCCATGGCTGGCCCCACACCAGTCTCGGCCTTGATTCACGCTGCAACAATGGTGACAGCGGGCGTTTATCTCATCACGCGTTCTAACTTCGTCTTTGATTCGGCACCGACGGCACAGCTTATGGTGGTCATCGTTGGTGTCGTCACTCTGCTCTTTGGTGCACTTATTGGTACTGCCAAGGACGACATCAAGAAAGCGTTGGCCGCTTCCACGATGTCTCAGATCGGCTACATGGTTCTCGCTGCAGGACTTGGACCTGCCGGTTACGCCTTCGCCATCATGCACTTGCTGACCCATGGTTTCTTCAAGGCGAGCATGTTCCTTGGTGCCGGCTCGGTCATGCACGGCATGAATGATGAAGTCGATATGCGTAAGTTCGGGCGTTTACGTGTGGCAATGCCGATCACTTACCTCACCTTTGGATTGGGTTACTTAGCAATTATTGGTGTGCCACCGTTCTCCGGGTTCTTCTCGAAAGATAAAATCATTGAGGCCGCATTTAATGCTGGCGGTCCCCGGGGCTGGATTATCGGTTTCGCAGCTTTGCTTGGTGCGGCAATCACCGCCTTCTATATGACACGTGTCATGGTGATGACCTTCTTCGGCCAAAAGCGTTGGGCCGATGATGCGCATCCACATGAGTCTCCCAAACTTATGACGGCGCCAATCATCATTCTTTCAATCGGTTCTATCGCGGCCGGCGCTCTCTTCGCTTTCGGTTCATCATTGCAGCATTGGCTCGAGCCAGTGGTGGCGCGTGGTTTTGTTGAAGGTGAGCCTGCGCTTCAACCAATAGTGGTAAGCATCATGGCGTTGGTTGCCGTTGCACTCGGTATCGCTCTGGCTTACGTCAAGTACGTACGTGTACCGGTCGAAGCGGTAGCCCCCACCAATGTTTCTATTTGGACGCGTTTTGCGCGGCGCGACTTACTCCAAGATGCGTTTAACGAAGCAGTATTTATGCGTCCTGGTCAATATCTCACCCGCGCACTCACATTCTTTGATCGCAAGGTTGTAGACGGGGCGGTGAACGGTACGGGCGCGCTCTTCGGTGGACTATCGGTGCGGGTTCGCCGAGTTCAAACTGGTTTCGTTCGTACCTATGCGTTACTCATTCTGGTCGGCGCCGCACTTATTTTGGCGGCCATGTTGGCAGCGAGGATCTGATCATGTACCTCTCCTCACTACTTCTTCTCCCGCTGATCGGTTCGGCGGTTATTGCTGCCTTACCAGCGGGCCACACCTTGCTCGCCAAACAGGTAGCACTCGGCACTAGCGTGCTCACTGCGATCCTAGGTATCGCAATGGCCCTTCAATTTGATCGCGGAGTAGGAACCTTCCAATTCGTGGAGAGCCACGAATGGATCACGTCATTTGGCGTGAAATATGGCTTGGGTATCGATGGCACGGGTCTGGTGCTCATCTTGATGGCGCTGATCTTGGCTCCTATCGTGATCCTCGCTTCATGGAATGAAGGAGAAGGTGGTCGCTTTAGTCAGAAGGCGTTCTTCGCACTCTTACTAGTTTTGGAGACTTTCATGGTGGGTGTTTTCGCTGCCACAGATGTCTTCCTCTTCTACGTCTTCTTCGAAGCGATGCTGATTCCGGTCTACTTTCTTATCGGATCTTTCGGTGGACCAAACCGCTCCTACGCGGCTGTGAAGTTCTTGCTTTATAGCTTGCTCGGTGGACTTCTTATGCTGGCCGCAGTTATTGGCCTCTATGTCCTCACGAAGAGTCAATTCGGCGCACCTACCTTCGATGTCACTGAGTTGGGCGCGCTTAACATTGACCAAAATCTGCAGCGTTGGCTCTTCCTCGGCTTCTTTATTGCCTTTGCGATCAAGGCGCCGATGTGGCCACTCCACACCTGGTTGCCAGATGCCGCCTCGGCGGCGACTCCAGGAACCGCAATCCTCCTTATCGGAGTGCTCGATAAAGTTGGCACCTACGGAATGATCCGTTACTGCCTTCCGCTCTTCCCAGATGCTGCGCACTTCTTTGCACCGACAATTGTCGTACTTGCGGTCATCAGCATTATTTACGGTGCGATCCTGGCCATCGGGCAGAAAGACCTCAAGCGCCTTATTGCCTTCACTTCCATCTCGCACTTCGGTTTTATTGTGCTCGGTATTTTTGCCATGACGAGCACTGCGGGTGCTGGAGCCACCCTTTATATGTTCAATCACGGCTTCTCTACCGCCGCCCTCTTCATGGTGGCGGGTTGGATGATCACTCGTCGGAACTCATCGACCATTGCTGATTTTGGTGGCCTGCAACGTGTCACTCCGGTAATGGCGTGGATGTTCTTCCTCGCAGGTATGTCGAGTTTGGCGCTTCCGGGGCTTTCGAGTTTTGTGAGCGAAGTCTTGGTCCTGGTGGGTTCATATCAAACTTTCCCAGTAGCAGCGATCATCTCAACGGTGGCTATCGTCTTAGCTGCCCTTTATATCTTAATCGTGGTGCAACGTTCGCTCCACGGGCCTACAGCTCCTGGCAATGAATCTCTGCCAGATCTCACAACGCGCGAACGAGTGGCAATCGCACCAGTTATTGCCATCATCATTTTCTTGGGGTTTGTACCTTCCGTCTTGCTAAACGTCATTAATCCAACGGTGACGCATACTTTGACACAGGTGCACGCCATAGAGCCCACACCGACAGCGGGGGAGTAAGAGTATGAATTTTGTCGCCCCGGTAATCAATTACAGCCAAATTCTTCCCATTCTTATTGTCTTGGGAACAGCACTTCTTGGCGTTATCGTCGAAGCATTTTTTGCTCGTGATCGTCGTTACCAAATTCAAGTGCCGCTCTCCATCGCCGGACTTGTAGTGGCATTTCTATGGATTCTGAAAATTCATGCAACCACAGCAATCACCGCCGAAAGCGCGGTGGCCATCGACGGTCCCGCTCTGGTACTTCAAGGTGCAATCGTGATTTTGGGTATCGCCGGCCTTTTGTTAATTGCTGAGCGCAAACTCGATTCTGCAGGCGATGCATTCGCAGCCCAAGCAGCTGCCATCCCAGGCTCCGAAGCTGAACGAACGGCTACATTGGCCAAGCTCACGCAAACTGAAGTATTCCCGCTCACTCTCTTTGCGATCGCCGGCATGATGCTCTTTCCAGCTGCAAACGATTTGGTAACGATGTTTGTGGCGCTCGTCTACCAGGGTGCACCTACGCCAGTCACGGCCTTCATGGCTGCCTGCACCAAGGTCGCAGCGTTCGGTGCCTTTGCTCGCCTTTTCTACGTGGGTCTGAGCGGCGCGCGTTGGGATTGGCGTCCGATGCTTACTGTTATCGCGATTGTCACCATGGTTCTGGGCGCCCTTTGGGCACTTACTCAAACAGATATCAAGCGGATGCTTGCCTACTCTTCGGTAGCGCACTCCGGCTTCATCCTTACCGGAATCGTCGCCACTAATAAGGCGGGTCTCTCTGGCACCCTCTTCTACTTAGTGACCTATGGATTCACCACTATTGGCGCCTTTGCAATCGTCACCCTGGTGCGCAATGCCTCAGGTGAAGCTACGCATATCTCCGGATATGCAGGTCTGGGCAAACGCTCCCCTTGGATTGCGGCGCTTCTCAGCCTCTTCCTGCTTGCCCTAGCCGGCATTCCACTCACGAGTGGATTCGTAGCGAAGTTCGCCGTCTTCTCGGCCGCCTACGAAAGCGGATCAACACTCCTGGTCATCTTTGGTGTCCTCACTAGCGCGATCGCGGCCTTCTTCTACATCCGCCTCATCGTGCTTATGTACTTCCAAGATCCAGAAGAAAGTGGCCCAACCGTGGCTGCCGCACCGTTGATGACGACGGCAGCAATTGCTCTCTGTGCCACGGTCACGCTGGTGCTTGGGATTCTGCCTAACTCGCTCGTGCACGTCATCGACGCGGCCTCAAGATTCGTTTTCTAATTGAGCACGTTAGGTATTCCCCACCTAGCACCTGAACTTGAGAGTGCGCTAGTCGCCGGTCTCGGCGAGGTTGAAGAGTTCCTGGTTTCCCATGTAGAAGGGGAGTACCCCTTCATCACTGAGGCCTCTCGCCACTTAGCGCTTGCCGGCGGTAAACGCCTCCGACCATTACTGACCTTGCTCTCATCACAATTTGGTCAAGGCATTTCGAAAGATGTGATCAAAGCTGCGGTGGTCGTTGAACTTACACATCTGGCTACGCTTTATCACGATGATGTGATGGATGAAGCCCCACTCCGTCGTGGTGTTCCTAGCGCTAACGCTCGCTGGGATAACACCATCGCGATCCTGACCGGCGATTTTCTCTTTGCCAAGGCCTCTGATCTGCTTGCAGACCTTGGTCCAGAAGCGGTGCGGATCCAGGCACGCACATTCGAACGTCTCGTCACTGGACAAATTATGGAAACTGTTGGAGGCGAGGGAGATCAGCTTGCGCACTACCTCAAAGTAGTAGCAGATAAAACTGGTTCGCTTATCTCTACAAGTGCGCGCTTTGGAGCAATGATTGGTGGGGCATCACCTCAAGAGGTTGAAACGCTCACTATCTTTGGCGAGCAAATTGGCGTGGCATTTCAACTCGCTGACGATGTCATCGACATTGCTAGCGAATCTGGGATCTCTGGCAAAACCCCCGGAACAGATCTGCGCGAAGGTGTACCAACTTTAGTGACTTTGCATGTGATGGCTTCTACTAATCCTGCTGATTCTCATCTTAAATCATTGCTCTCCAAACCGATCGAAGATGAAAAAATTGTAAAAGAAGTACTTGCCGCGCTTCGGGTACATCCCGCTCTAGAATTTTCGCGTAATCGCTTGCATGAATATTCAAATGGTGCCAAGGGGAGTTTGGATTCGTTACCTGATAGCCCGGCAAAGGCCGCATTAGTGAGTCTCTGTGACGCCATCATCGAGCGTTCGGCGTGAGGATTTAACTAAGTCTGCGCCTAGAAGAAATAGTGAAAGCCAGATAAATGCGAAACCGATCCATCTCTCTTTAGACATCGCTTCATGAAGCACAAAGACCCCTAGAAGGAATTGGACACTGGGCTGGATGTACTGCAAAAGCCCAATAATTGATAATGGAAGCCTTGTCGCTGCGCCGTTAAACATCAAAAGTGGAAGCGTGGTGACAATTCCTGCTCCTGCCAGAAGCAGTGACGAACGAAAGTCTAAGCCGAATTGGCCCTTCCCCTGGATCCCTAAGTAAATCAGTAAAGCAAGAGCCGGGATTATGAGCACAAGTGTTTCGGCGGCTAGGGACTCCAAGGCATTCCCATTGAAGTGCTTCTTGATGATGCCGTAGAGGCCCCATGTCGCTGCGATAAGTAGAGCGATCCACGGCGGACGACCATATGCGAATGAAAGAATGATCACCGCAACTCCACCAGAGGTCCCGGCAAGCCATTGCGTTCGGGAGAGCTTTTCCTTATAGACGACGATTCCCAAGAAGACCATCACTAAAGGATTGATGTAATAGCCGAGAGCAGATTCGGTAAAGTGGTCGTTATTCACTGCCCAGATAAACACGAGCCAATTCGCTGAGAGCGCTAGTGATGATCCGACAAGCCACCAGATACGACGCTTATTAACGACAAGGTGCAAGAGCACGCGAATCTTTCGTTGGCCCATAAGTAGTAAGAGACAGACCAATAATGACCAAATAACTCTGTGGGCGAGAATTTCTAGGGCAAAGGCAGGCTTCAGCAAGGGCCAGTAGAGCGGAAAAAATCCCCAAATTAAGCAGGCAGATACTCCATAAGCCAGGCCGGTTCGATCCATTTTTGCCGTCAAGGCTCAGGCCTTTCTAATGAGGGTCTCTCCACATAGGTGCTCTTTGAATCGACTTATAGAGCATCCTCTCATCAAAGGGTGCGAGGGCATAACCATTCGGCTGTGGAGGGGTGGGGCTATACCCGGTGCGCTCTGCGATGACTCGCAAAATATCTGGGTGCGAGTAGTAGATGGTGTACGCGGCGTTGAGCAGGGCATTTAGACATTCAGGAAGCAAGAGACCGGCATGGCGCAGATTACTTTCGCGTTGACTCTGGTCTAACAATGAAAAATCCTCAGGTAACTGGCGAAGAAATTCACGAAATTTAGCTTCAGAACTGAGAGCACTTAAATCGCCCATGAGTTCGTCAATGGAGATGACCGCTGCTGCGCTCTGTAAATTCCCTTCTTCGGGGATCAAGGTTTCTAACAATGCCTTCCATGTGGCTACTGTGCTACCAAATAGTTGATCGCTTGTCATCGAGCACTCTCCAGAATCTGGGCGCCCACCATGGAGTCGGCCGCACGCAGCGCAATCGCTTGAATTGTTGAAGTCGGATTGAGGGCACCCACGGTAACGAATACGCCACCATCGACAATATATAGATTCGAACAATCATGACTTTGGCCGAACTCATTCACAACAGAAGTTTTTGGATCGCTTCCCATGCGCGCCGTCCCTAGCAGGTGGAATCCAGCGCTAGTGACGAGATCAACAACTCGGATATCGGTTGCTCCGGCCTCTTTGAGTACACCTCGATTAATTTCGATTCCGAAATCAAGAATCTTCCGCGCATTTTCGCTCACGCGGTAAGAAATCTTTGGTGCGGCAATTCCAAAACGATCTTTGAGCGTCGGAGAGAGAGTTACCCGATTATGTGATTCAGGTAAGTCTTCGCTTGTCACAGTGATACTTGCCGTATGGCCGAATTGGCTATAGAAATCCTCGTGATGCCCCGCACCCCACGCCACAGGCAATGTATAGGTTCCAAGAGCAGAGCCGAGCGGACCGTCACTTCGAATTGTCTGCGCTTGAAATCCGCGAACGAAACCTCGGTCAGTATTACTTTCGTAGAACTCTTGACTGTAAATACTGCAGGCGAACGGGCCCATGAAACCGTCCATAGGCTCTGGGAAAATTCCGGTGACAAGAGCAGTCGGGTGGAACATGAGATTGCGCCCAACCTGATCACTACTATTCGCAAGTCCCGTAGGGCACCAATCTGCAGCACTCAAAAGCAGGAGTCGAGCAGTTCCGACACCATTGCCGGCTAGAACTACATTCTCTGCCTGAATCTCTTGTGCATTACCTTCGGCATCAAAGTAGGTGACTCCAGTGACCCTGCCGGATGTCGAGAGTATTCTTGAAACTCTCGCTTCAGTGACGAGTCGAATCTTGCTGGCGTGAATGTCGGACCAGTAAGTCACATCGGTGCTTGCCCTCGATTTCCGCGGGCATCCCAAATCACAAGGACCGCAATTATTGCAAGCAAGTCGATCCCCGTGATCTGCGGTCATGATGGCTGCGTCAACTGGCCACCAGTGGTAATTGAGGCGATCGTAAGCAGCGGCAATTCTTTCGGCTCCTCTCCCCAGGGGGAGTGCGGGCATGGTTCGATGAGGCTTTCTGGGATATGCCGGGTCACCGTCATGTCCGGCAACCCCCATCATTTGATCATTGATTTCAAAGTAAGGTTCAAGATCAAAGTAGGAGAGCGGCCAATCTTCGCCGACGCCGTCAAGTGACTTCACTCTAAAATCTTCGGGTTTCAGCCGAGGAAAATGTGCACCCCAGTGGATCGTCGAGCCACCGATAGCGTTATAGAGCATGGGGCTGATATCGCTATCAGAGTCATCAATCGGGTAATCCCAAGAATTCTTCCGAATATTTGGGTTCGGATGATGCGTGCGGTGACGAGCTCGCTCCCAACCAATAGTGAGCGAAGGTGAGCTATCGGGGGCAACCCATCCACCTTGATCTAAGACAGTCACCTGTGCACCGTGCTGAGCTAGTCTCCAGGCGGCGGCGCTGCCGGCAGCCCCTGCACCAATGACTAAGAATTCGCACGTTGACTTCACTCTCGAATAGTACAGCGATGGGAGTGCGGTAACGAACTCCGGGGCTTAGTATCTGATGGATCTTAAATTAGTTATAGGGGGAGAGATGAACGACCACTCTAATAAGGGAGTAGTAGTGACTGGTGCTGGAAATGGCATTGGTCGCGGAATTGCGGAACGCTTCATCAACGAAGGAGCGCACGTAGTACTCCTAGATATCAATGAGACCGCGGTCTCCTCACTTGCGAATTCTCTGGGACCTAACGCGCATGCAATCGTGGGCGATGTACGTGATGAGTCCGCAATTCAAAGAGCTATCGATGAAGCCGTAAAGAGAGCGGGGGCTCTCGATATTATGGTGAATAATGCGGGAATCATCACGATTGCTCCCATAGTAGATACCGATAGAGATAGTTGGATGCGAATTCTTGAAATCAATGTGGTCGGAATAGCTCTGGGTTCAAAACTCGCCGCAAAACAAATGATTGCTCAAGGTCGAGGTGGCATTATTGTTAACGCCTCCTCTGGAGGTGGTCGCCATGGCGTTGCAAATCTCTCCCAGTATTGTGCCTCAAAGGCGGCAATTATCATGATGAGCCAATCCCTCTCACAAGAGTTGGCTCCCCACAAGATTCGCGTTAACTGCTATACCCCTGGACACATCATGACGCCGCTTTGGGACGATATTGCTGATGGCATGAGCACCAAGCTGGGACAATCGCGGGACCAAACCCTTGATGCATTCCTAGAGACGGTACCTTGGGGGCGTTTCGGAACTCCAGCAGATGTAGCGGCTTCGGTTTCATGGCTTTGCACAGATGATGCTGAGTACATTAGCGGCCAATGCATTGCAATGAATGGTGCCGAATTGCCTTGGTAGGGAGGTTTTACGAGCGTGAGAATTCTCGCGCAATCTCTTTGCGATAGGTGATCCACACATCATTATGACCTCTAACGTGTTTGAGAAATTCTTCGAAGGCACCAATTCTCCCTGGACGGCCAACGATGCGAAGGTGTAAACCGACGGACATCATGCGTGGTTGTTCGAGGCGCTCTTCGTAAAGCCTATCGAAGGTATCAATATTGTATTTAAGCCAATCTGTTGGCGTGTAGCCGGGATCCGCCCACATTTTCATATCGTTCGTATCGATGGCATAAGGCACTATGACGATTGGGCCTGCTTTGGTCTCTTCCCAAAAGGGCCAATCTCCAGAGTAATCATCCATACTGTAAAGAAAACCCTCTGATTTCAAGATTGATCGAGTCTCTTCAGTGAAGAGATAACGGGAGAGATGCCCGACTGGCGCTACGCCAATAGAGCGCGCAATTGAATCACGCGCTGAAACAATGAAGTTACGTTCCTCTTCTGGGCTCATCTTGAATTGATGAATCCAGCGGTGGCCGTGGCTGGCCGCTTCGTCACCACGACTCTTGATGAAATCAGCAATTTGTGGAGCACGTTCAAGGGCCACAGCGGCGCAAGTCCAGGTTGCGGGAACTTCGTATTTAGTGAGGAGGTCGGCAACTCGTTTGAAGCCCTCCTTAATTCCATATTTATAATTCGATTCATTTCCGGGATTTCGCACGGCGCCCTTGGTCACCAAATTCATCTCATCTACTGGCTCAGCTTTTCCGTCACCATCAAGAATTGATATTTCAGCGCCCTCTTCAACATTAACTACGATTGAAAGGGCGAGAGCAGTCTGAGACGGGCGTGGGGTGAGCATCTTTCCTCCGGGCGGGCAGTGTCAGTAGTGGGTACACTATCAGGGTGACTGATCTCGAATTAGTGATTAGCGATGGCATCGCGCGGCTCATCATCAATCGCCCCGAGCGAAAGAATGCACTCAACTCAGAAATGTGGGCGGAGATTCCACGACTGCTAGAGCAAGCTAGCGGAGTTCGAGCCCTCGCAGTTCAATCTTCCACCCCCGGTCTTTTCTCTGCCGGCGCCGACATAAACGAATATCGCGAGAATGCCGGAAATTCAGAGTGGGGATTTGAAAGCCAGGCACGAGTCGGTAGGGCATTGAGTGCACTTCGCGCTTTTGCAGCTCCCACATTTGCATTGGTGGACGGCCCGTGTTTCGGTGGTGGTGCAGGCATCGCCAGCGCGTGTGATTTTCGGATTGCAACGGAAAGCGCGACTTTTGCGATAACGCCCACAAAATTGGGAATGCTTTATCCGTATGAGGAGATGGTGCATCTGGTCGATCTCGTAGGCGTGACCGTCGCGAAGCGAATTATCTACTCCGGCGCAGTTTTTACTGCCTCTTGGGCGCTCAGAGTAGGTTTTGTCGACGATGTCGTAGCGAATTCAGAACTAAGCAAAGCGTTTGAAGATCGCGTTTCAGATTTAGCGGTCGTTAGTTCAGAAGCTGTACGCAATACGAAGCGGATGTTTGCTCGCATATCTTCCGGGATTCGGATTGAAGATGAAGTAGCGCGGTCAGCAATCGTCGATGCTTTGGAAAGTGCCGATCACCTCGAAGGACTTAATGCATTTCTCGAAAGACGTCCAGCAAAATTTAGTGACTAGTAGAAAATTCCTTTTCTAACCAGAGCCCTAATCGGAGCACATTCTCATCGCTTGCACCAACGAGTTGAACCGATCTTCTAGTTGTTGGTTCCACGATCGAGAGAGAAGATAATCCCGAAATATTGACCCAAGCTGTCAAGTCGGCAGCAGTGGGGGGATTTGCGCTGAGTGCCGGCGCTCCAGCAGGTGTAGTAGGAAGAATCATGACATCGAACGTCTTAAAGAGGGTACGCATCCGGCCTTGGAACTCTGCGATCTTTACTTTGGTTTCTGCAATTTTTGTGGGCGGCAATGTGTGTACAAATTTCATAGTCGAGAGAAACTCCTCTGAAAAGCCATGTTGGGTGGTGGATCCGTCAAGGCCGAGGCTCTCGCTTCCTTCAAGTTCGCATACAAGCAAGCCAGCTCTTCTCACTGCACCTGCATCAAAACCCTCGATTGTTCTCTCTGAAAGGTTCGCTATTTTGCTCAACACTTGCTCAACGGCGCTTTGACCAAGAGAATCTGCATCTTTTGAGAGTTGTGAGCCCACGATCTGCAGGGTTGAAGGGTCGATAGGG
>RGER01000250.1 GCA_009917815.1 Actinomycetota bacterium | reverse complement strand
GTGTTTCTCCGGCCGGTTTCAAAATGGTGGTGCAACCAGCGGCAAGTGCGGGGCCGAGTTTGCGAGTTGCCATAGCAGCTGGAAAATTCCATGGCGTAATCAATAGTGAGATTCCCACTGGTTGATGTGTGACCAGAATGCGCTTATCACCACTGGGGGCCTGGCGGAATTCACCGTTGATGCGTACCGCTTCTTCAGAGAACCAGCGGAAGAACTCAGCAGCGTAGATAATTTCATTGCGTGCATCTGCGAGAACTTTTCCATTTTCGCGAGTCACAATTTCGGCAAGGGCATCGACTTCGGCGATCATCAATTCATAAGCACGGCGGAGAATTTCGCCGCGGACACGTGGTGCCGTAGCGGCCCAACTCTTTGCCGCAGCATCTGCTGCGTCGACCGCAGCTAAGCAGAGAGCTTCATCGGATGTGGCAACCTCGGCAATAACGCTGTTGTCGCTCGGGTCGTGAACTGGAAGACGGCCAGTGCCCTTTGTCCAGGCGCCGTTGATGTAAAGATCGCTAATGATTGCCATGCCTTCAGGTTATCTGAAGGGCTTCTGTGTGGCACTTTTCTGGCGGTGGCGGTGGGATTTGAACCCACGGTGGAGTTACCCCCACACACGCTTTCGAGGCGTGCTCCTTAGGCCGCTCGGACACGCCACCGGGAGAGACGATACCAGGGTGAAATGCGGGGAGAAATTCGCCAGAAAGTCGAAGGCGGGCTACTCGCGGGGTCGCTCCCGATGGTCTTCAAAGAAGGCTTTCAATTGCCGAGAACACTCTGCTTCTTTGACGCCCGAAATAACTTCGGGGCGATGATTCAGGCGACGATCTCGCAAAATATCAAAGAGTGACCCGGCAGCGCCTGCCTTGGGATCCCACGCACCAAAGACGACACGACCAATGCGCGCTAAGACAATCGCTCCGGCACACATGACGCAAGGTTCGAGCGTTACCACCAACGTAGCGTCTTCTAAATGCCACGTTCCTAAACGCTCTGCCGCGTAACGGATTGCAAGTACCTCGGCATGTGCAGTCGGATCATGTTGTGCTTCACGCGCATTTCCGGCTTGCGCAATTATTTCACCGGCAGAATTAATGATGATTGCCCCAACTGGAACGTCTGCAGATGTAGCCGCGGCAAAATCTGCGAGCGCCATAGCTTTTTCCATCGTCTGCAGATAAATATCAGGCACTACGCTCATGAAAAAACTCCTGAAAAATCCGCGTTATCGGGAGCTGAAGTCAAGAAAGTTTTCGAACTCGGTTCCGAAACCAAGACGATGCGCGATTGCTTCGAGTTGTTCATCAGGAAAAAGTTCCATATCATCACAGAGCGCAGCCATCTCCATTGCAGAGAAACCAAGGTCACTAAAGATTCCGGCATCGCCCGCTAATTGATCATCGTCATCCGCATCAGGCATCGGAAATCCGAGTCGATCTAATGCTTCCGCAGCGATGGGCCATTCAGTTGCCATCACTACATCGCTGACCAGAATGCGCACATCTTCACCGAGTACGCGTATGGCAATGAAGCACTCATCATTAATTGACATCAAACAGATGGCTCCACCATTTTGCGCTTCGTGTTGTAATTCCTTAATAAGCGCATCAATATCGTCGGCGAGATCTAAGGGAAGTGGGTTAACGACCCAGCGCCCATCTTCGTGCCACGCGGCAAATGCAAAATCCACCGGGCTCTCAAGGACTTCATTGGTACTCATGAAGACTCCTTTCGGCTCCATCGTGGCACGCGGAGCGGCGGTTGGATAGCCACCTCTTGGTAAGTGACCATATCCCCAACTAGGCTGACCATGTGCGTATACATGTAGCGAATCACCCACTGATTGACCATAAATTGACCGCCCTTCGTGATGAGCGGACCGACTCCCCTACTTTTCGCCGGTTAGCAGACGAACTCGTCACCCTGCTGGCCTATGAAGCCACCCGCGATGTACGCGTTGAGCCTCTCGCTATCCGCACCCCAGTCGGTCCCACCATGGGCGTGCATCTCGCCCACCCCCGGCCACTCGTAGTACCC
>RGER01000249.1 GCA_009917815.1 Actinomycetota bacterium | reverse complement strand
CGGTGCCGGCGGAGGCAAGTTCGCTCGTAGCGCAGGAGAGACCAGCGCCACCGAGATCTTGGATGCCGACGACGAGATCTTCCTTAAAGATTTCTAACGAACACTCGATGAGGAGTTTCTCTAAGAAGGGATCTCCCACTTGCACGCTGGGGCGCTTGGTGTTGCCACTTGCTTGGAAGGTTTCGCTAGCAAGGACTGAGACGCCGCCGATGCCATCGCCGCCTGTTTTCGCACCGAAGAGCACTACCAGGTTTCCGACACCTGATGCTTTGGCAAGTTTGATCTCTTCATGTCGCATCACACCTACGCAGAGCGCATTGACCAGTGGATTACCGGCGTAGGTTTCGTCGAAAACTATCTCCCCACCAATGTTGGGTAAGCCAAGACAATTTCCGTACCCACCGATGCCGGCAACAATTCCGGGAAGGACGCGCTTGGTGTCGGGCGCATCGGCGCGCCCAAAGCGCAGTGGATCCATGACGGCGATGGGACGCGCGCCCATGGTGAGAATGTCGCGCACGATGCCGCCGATTCCAGTAGCTGCTCCTTGGTATGGCTCTACGAAGCTCGGGTGGTTATGTGATTCCACTTTGAAAGTGACTGCATAACCTTGACCGATATCAACAACACCGGCGTTCTCTCCGATACCCACAAGAAGAGCGTCACTCTTGGGTGCTTTATCGCCGAATTGTTTGAGATGTACTTTGCTTGATTTGTAAGAGCAGTGTTCGCTCCACATCACGCTATACATTGCTAGTTCACTGCTAGTGGGGCGACGTCCAAGAATTTCCAAGATGCGCGCATACTCATCGGGTTTAAGGCCGAGTGCGGCAAAAGGCTGTTCTTTTATAGGGTTTTCGGTGGCAAGAGCGACGGTATCAAGGCTCATGCGTTTACTGCTTGCATGAGAAGTGAGGTGAAGAAGCGTAAGCCGTCGGTTCCTGGACCAGTGAGCTCTTCCACGGCATGTTCAGGATGTGGCATGAGGCCGACGATGTTTCCGCGCTCGTTAGTGATACCTGCGATTTTATTTCGCGATCCATTGGGGTTGCGACCCACATACCGCGCGACGATACGGTTTTCGTTCTCTAACATTTCGAGAACGGTGTCGTCGCATTGGAATGAGCCTTCACCGTTCTTGAGTGGAATAACAATCTCTTGATTTGCTCTGTAACCGCGAGTCCACGACGTTTCATTGTTCTTGATGCTGATCCGTTGATCGCGACAGAGGAAATGTAATTCGTGATTGCGCACAAGTGCACCGGGAAGTAAGTGTGATTCGCAGAGAATTTGGAATCCGTTGCAGATACCGAGTAGCGGCATACCGTCGTTGGCGCGGGTGATGATGGTTTCCATGATCGGTGCAAAGCGCGCGATCGCTCCACACCGTAAGTAATCGCCGTAAGAGAAACCACCGGGTAGAACTACTGCATCAACCTTCTTCAAATCTGTATCTGCGTGCCAGAGAGAGATAGGTGTGGCGCCGGCGATACGTAGTGCGCGCTGCGCGTCGCGGTCATCGAGTGAGCCAGGGAAGGTAACAACCCCGACTTTCATTCGACCACTCGAACGGAGAAGTTTTCAATCACGGGATTGGCGAGCAAGAGCGAGGCGGCCTTCTCTATTTCGGCGATGCGCTCGGAGGTGGCAGGGCCTTCGAAGTCGATTTCAAAGGACTTTCCTTGGCGCACTGAGGTGATTCCGGCAAATCCGAGGCGAGGAAGTGCGGCGGCGATCGCCTGACCCTGTGGGTCGAGGATTTCGGCCTTCAGTGAGACATCAACGACCACTTTTGCCACGCTGAAATCCTAGTAATTCCCCCCTCAACAGAGTGTCGAAATCGCCTGAGAGATATCGCTCATCTGAGAGTTGCAAAGTCGGTGAGAAGTAGCAGGATGGGCGGATGCGCGTACCGCTCTCTGCCTCGCGATATGACGCTTTCATGGGATGGACCCTGCGCGTGCTCACGAAAAGTCATAAGTGGCTCCATCGCGTGAGTGGCGGCCGAGCAGGGAAGAGTTTTCCTGGAGGCGCGCTCGT
>RGER01000248.1 GCA_009917815.1 Actinomycetota bacterium | reverse complement strand
GCCCGAGTGCGCTTGATCGCCTCGGCGGCACGCCACTGCGCGATCTTGCCGTGGTGACCCTCCCGCAGCAGAGCCGGAACGTCCAGGCCCCGCCAGGTCGCTGGCTTGGTATACGAGGGCGCTTCGAGCAACCCATTCGCCCCATGAGATTCTTCCGCGAGGGAGTCGGGGTTTCCAATCACCCCGGGCAGGAGACGAGCCACGGCTTCGATGATCGCCATCGCCGCCACCTCCCCGCCATTGAGCACATAATCCCCCAGGGAGAGCTCGAGAACTTCGGCAATCTCTGGGCGGGACGCGAAGTGCTCGCCTACTCGGGCATCAATTCCTTCGTATCGACCACACGCGAAGATAAGCCACTCAGCCGAGGCGAGCGCCTCTGCCCGGCGCTGATGGAAATCGCGCAGGTTATGAATTCTGATGTCGAGCACGCTCTTACTTTGCGCTTTACCCAGCAAGGAGAGCGAAAGTGGTTCCAGGTATTCCGGAAAGATGGAAATAACGTCGATACGCATTACGCCTCCATCATTCCATCGGGCAGCATTCCCATCGGCGGAGTAATCACTACTCGCCGAGCCTTCGTATCAACAACCGGAACTAATTCGCGAACAAAAGGAATGAGAAGTTCATCTAATCCCTCGCGATCGATCGCCAACGTATCCTGAGCGGGCAGATGAAGCACTTCGCGAATAATTCCGATGTACGTACCATCTTCAAGTTCCACTCGCGCATCGATGAGTTGATAATCGTGAAAATCATCTTCATCTTCACCTGGTGCATCAATATCTACCTCAGCGAGTAGAAGCGTGTTACGGAGACGCTCCACTTGCGTACGGTCTTCGAATCCTTCGAAGGTGAGCAACATAGTGCCCGAATGGAAACGCGCTCGCGCGATAGTGACGAGACCTTGATCCGGGTCGGTAAAGAGTTTCGCACCGACGGCCAGACGTAAATCTGGGTCATCGGTGCGTAGCTCTACTGTTGCTTCTCCTTTGAGACCGTGTGCGCGACCTACGCGCGCGACCACGAGGAGCATGGTGCTGGTGTTACTCAGGACGCGACTTGCCGCCGTCCACATCGACTAAATCGACGCGAACGCTTTCACCGCCGAGTGCGACGATGACGGTGCGAAGGGCCTTAGCAGTACGACCATTACGTCCGATTACTCGGCCGAGATCTTCTGGATGCACGCGAACTTCAAGGGTGCGACCACGACGACCATTGCGATCGGTCACGGTTACATCGTCGGGATTATCGACGATGCCCTTTACCAAGTGAGAGAGGGCTTCCTCAATCACTCAGCAGCACCTTCTTCGGCAACTGGAGCTGCAGTCGCTGCTTCAGCGACCGGAGCGGCTTCTGCCTCTGGTGCGTCCGCCACAGGAGCGTCTGCAACAGGTGCCTCAACGACTGCGACTTCTTCAACAGGTGCTTCTGCTTTCGCGGTTTTTGCTTCAAGTTTCTTCTTTGCAGTAGTCGCACCGTCCTTAGGTGCGCTCTCTGCATCCTTTACGGCTGCTTCAAAAGCGGCGCGCTTGTTGGGCTTTGGTGGTGCAACGCGAAGCGTTCCCTCGGCACCAGGAAGACCCTTGAACTTCTGCCAGTCACCAGTGACCTTGAGGATCGCGATAACCGACTCAGTAGGTTGCGCACCTGTCTTGAGCCAATGTTGGATGCGCTCGGAGTTAACCTCAATGAGCGATGGCTCTTGAGTGGGCGCGTACTTGCCGACCTCTTCGATGGAGAGACCATTGCGAGCCTTGCGGGCGTCAGCAATAACAATGCGGTAGTACGGCGCGCGGATTTTTCCAAGACGCATGAGCTTGATCTTTACGGCCACGGGGCCTATCTCCTTGAAACTAGGGCGGCACTTGCTTCGCTTCGCCGTGGGGACAGCTCGCTTGCTTCGTACCTAAATGGACATCGCCGGCGAATTGGTGAGAGGGCCAACTCGAGCGCGTTCGCCCCGTAGTCTGCCATCCGGGCAGGCTCAGCGCGAAATCGCTCTCGGGTCGCCCAGGCGCGCACGCCTAAAAATCC